>DXAF01000017.1 GCA_019117185.1 Candidatus Limosilactobacillus intestinipullorum
GATGCACAAACGAAATACTATTCCACGGAAGTCACTTCACTACCGCACACCACTTGAAGTATTCCTAAGTCACGTCACAGATGAACAGCTTTCAACATTTTTCTAATTTAAATTGACATTTCGGGTTTTAAATTTAAACCAGAATAAGCACCGATGTTTTAAATCCATCAGTACTTAAAATTGTAGAGTATTGAGTTTTGAAAAAATTTTAGTTTTGCTTAACGATTTGCGCATTGCTTGGCAAGCTTCCGGACCAGTCCTTGTAGGTTACACCGGATTGGTTAGGAGAAGTCTGCCGGTCCATTCCATCACTGTCAACGTGGTGGGTAATCCCGTTTTCGTCGGTCCAGACAGCGACGTCATTCAGTCCCAATTGCTTTTGACTAGATGATTGGCTGCTGGAAGAAGTCGAGCTCTCGCTATCATTAGTCGTGGCGTTGCTATTAGCAGAGTTGGAATTTTCGTCAGATTCGCTCTGGCTGCTCTTCTTGTGTGAAGACTTATCTTTATTACTGCTCTTCTTGACCACCTTAGTGACCTTGTCTTTAGAAGTGGATGACTTTGAAGAATCATTGTTAGAACCACAACCGGCTAACCCGAACGCTAAAGTCAACACTAATAGTCCAGAGAAAACGAGGCGTTGTAATTTCTTCATATGATGATGTCTCTCCTATAAAAAATTTAATTTTACCGTAACTATACTAATCGGCTTGTTGATAGTATAATTATAGCATTTGCAAGAAATATTCATCCACCGCCAGCCTTTGCAGCTGAACGGTGACATGAATCATAAAGCATTGTAACATTAACGGCAATCAGCATTCAATCGAAAACCAGGGTGGTTGCCGAGATTTAAAACAATAGTAAAATATTTGTAGTAAAAGAAATTAGAACGGATAAGGAGAACGGTTATGAAGAAGTACGATTATTTAGTTGTCGGTGCCGGCCTGTTTGGTGCCACCTTTGCTTATGAGGCGGCCAAGCGGGGCAAGCACGTCAGGGTAATTGAAAAGCGTCCCCACATTGCCGGAAACATCTATACGAAGGAGGTTGACGGCATCCAGGTCCACCAGTACGGCGCCCACATTTTCCATACTTCTAATCAAAAGATTTGGGACTATGTCAACCAGTTTGCTGATTTTAACCGCTACACCAACAGTCCCGTTGCCAACTACAAGGGCGAAATGTACAACCTGCCTTTTAACATGAACACCTTTAACGAGATGTGGGGTGTACGGACCCCAGCCGAGGCGCTTGCCAAAATCGACGAACAGCGGCAGGAGATGGCGGGGAAAAAGCCACAAAACTTGGAGGAACAGGCAATTTCGCTGATTGGCCGGGATATTTATGAAAAGCTGATCAAGGGTTACACTGAGAAGCAGTGGGGGCAGAAGGCCACTGAGCTACCGGCCTTTATCATCCGCCGCTTGCCGGTTCGGCTAACCTACGATAATAACTACTTCAATGACAGTTACCAGGGGATCCCAATGGGCGGGTATACCCAGATTGTCGAACGAATGCTGGATAGCGACATGATTGACGTAGCGGTCAACACCGACTTTTACGACCACCGGGATGACTACCTAGCCTCTGCCGACAAGGTCGTCTTTACCGGCCCAATTGACCAGTTCTTTGACTACCGGCTGGGTGAGCTGCAATACCGGAGCCTCCGCTTTGAAACTGAGGAAAAGCCGGTCGGCAACTACCAGGGGAATGCGGTGATCAACTACACCGATGCCGAAACGCCTTACACGCGGGTAATCGAGCACAAGCACTTCGAATTCGGCAAGGGTGACAAGGATAAGACGATCGTGACCCGTGAATATCCTGCTGACTGGCACCGGGGCGACGAGCCGTATTACCCGGTCAACAACCAGGAAAATAATCAGCTCTACGCGAAGTACCAAGAACTGGCTAAGGAGCAACCAAATATTATCTTTGGCGGCCGGCTTGGTCAGTACCGTTACTACAACATGGATCAAGTCATCGCGGCAGCGTTAAAGACCGTCGCAAAGGAGTTCGACGATTAAACAATGAAGGTAATTAAAAATTATCTCTATAATGCCAGCTACCAAATCCTCAATATGGTTCTGCCCCTGATTACGGTACCCTATATTTCACGGGTGCTGGGGGCCCACGATGTTGGGATTAATGAATACACTAACAGTTGGGTAACCTTCTTTTTCCTAATGGGACAGATGGGAATTACCCTTTATGGTAACCGGGAAGTCGCCTACCACCGGGACGACCTCTATGAACGGTCAAGAATTTTCTGGGGAGTAGAGGCTCTTCAAATTTTAACGATCTCCGCCTCTTTTATTGCATATTTAATGGCCGTCTTTTTGTTTAGTACGACCTTTAAATATTATTTTTTGCTTCAAGGAATTTGGATTATTGCGACTGGCTTTGATGTTTCTTGGTACTTTATGGGACTTGAGAATTTTAAGGTTACAGTGGTGAGAAATACTTTTGTTCGCCTGATCTCAATTGGGTTAATTTTTACGGTTATTAAGGATACTGGTGATTTGGGGAAATACATTGCGATTTTAGGAGGAACCCAATTAGTAGGGAACCTGACCCTCTGGCCCTACCTTAAAGATAATGTGGTGTGGGTCAAAGTAAGCAAGTGGCACCCGTTTCGGCACTTCTATCCAGCCCTCCTGCTCTTTATTCCGACGATTACCACCCAAGTGTACCTAGTGCTTAATCGATTGATGTTGGGAAGGATGTCGACCCAGGTTGCTCTGGGGAATTTTGGCCAGGCCGACAAGATTGTTAAATTTGTCTTGGCCATTGTTACGGCGACTGGGACCGTGATGTTGCCGCACGTAGCGAACAAATTTGCGAAGGGGGATATTAAAGGGGTTCGTAATAGTCTTTATTCCTCCTTCAACTTTGTTTCTGCTATTTCTGTGCCAATGATGTTTGGCCTGATGGCGGTTTCCGCCAGGTTTGCCCCGTGGTTTCTTGGCTCTGATTTTGAATTGGCAGGCCACATCATGTTCCTTGAATCCCCAATCATCGTTTTGATTGCCTGGAGTAATGTTACCGGGACTCAGTACCTAATGCCGGTAAACCGGGTGAAGGAGTATACAACCTCAGTGACGATTGGTGCTGTCAGCAACGTCATTTTCAACCTCTTCTTAATTGAAGGCTGGGGAGCTAATGGTGCCGCAGTGGCGACCGTGTTATCAGAGTTCTTGGTTTCAGCAACACAAATTGCGATGATTCGCGGAACGATTAAGCGCCGCAAGTTATTCCGCGAACAGTGGAAGTATTTCTTATGCGGCTTCTTAATGTACCTGGTGGTTAACCGGATCTGTCTCGTAATCAATATGTCGGTTGCCAACCTTTGTTTAGAAGTTGTGATAGGGATGATTGTCTACTTCTTAGGACTGCTGCTTACAAAGGCCTCTATTCTTGCTGAAGCGGGGAAATTAATTAAGAATAAGACGGCTCATAAATAATTGTTTCTCCTGTGTTACAGGATTTTTAAAAAAACTTAACTGATTTAGAAACTATAAAAGCGGTCAATCCATTACTATATAAGGGATTGACCGCTTTTTAACGAATTAATAGGGGAGTTGCATTCTGGGGCAAGGACAGTTATCTTTATTATTAGCGTAATTCTAGTTTGACATTTTGGAGGAAAACATTATTTTTAACCTTAAGAACATTACAAGCAAGATTTTACCAACCATCACCGTTTGTGGTAGTGCACTCCTCTTAATGCACGGTAAGGTTTCTGCTGATCAGATTGATAATACTAACCAAAACCAAAATAATGCTCAAACAGCAACTATTAACGCTCAAACTAGTGCTAATAGTGCTTCAAACAATGATAACAATGGGGCTACTGATACTACTACTGCCCAAACTAAAACTACTAATGATAATAGCCAATCCCAGGTGGCTGCTGTTACCACTGGTGATAAGCAAGAAGTAAACTATAATGCTAATGACCATGGTAATTACGCATGGATGGATTCTGTTAAGCTGAATAACAATGGTCAGGTCCAAATTAGTGGTTGGCATGCCACTAACGACTCAAAAGATAAGCAAAACCACTTTATCATTGCTTATGACAACACGACCAAGTCTGAAATTGGCCGTGTACAAGTTACTGACCCAATTACCCGGACTGACGTTCAAAGGGCGCATAATGTTTATGGGGCTGATCAATCTGGCTTTAATGTAACGTTTAACATTGACCCGGATGTTTTAGCCAACGCAGACTCAATCAGTTTTATTAGTCGTTATAGCGCTAGCTTATCTGGCAATAGTAACTACACTGATTTCTGGTATGCTCCAATTACATTTGATAAGCAGAACCACGCATTTCTTGATAGTGTCACTGTCAAGGATGGTCAGTTACAGGTTTCAGGATGGAATGCAACTAACCAGTCAGCTGGTAAGAAGTACCACACAATTATTATTTATGATCGGACTGATAATAAAGTAGTTGGCAGTAAGGTTGTTGAGGCCTTAACACGTGACGATGTTGCCAAAGCTTGCCCAAGCGTTATTAATGCTGATAAGTCTGGATTCTTTGCAAGCTTTGATTTAAGTCAACTTAATTTGAATCATCAACTACAAATTATTAGTCGGTTTAGTAATGAAATTAATGGCAGTGGTGATAACGTTGATTACTTCTTTACACCAATCACAACCGGCAACTATACCAATCAGGGGAGCTTGGATAGTTTTAACATCAGCGACGGTCAACATCTGACTGTAGAAGGCTGGCATGCAGATGATATTTCCAAACTGGAAAATAATCATTTCTTGATTTTATTTGATAACACTACCAACAAGCAGGTGGCTGTTGCCAGTGCTGATCAAGTAAGTCGTCCCGATGTTGCCAGTGTTTATAAGTCTGTTGATACCGCTTCTCAGTCTGGATTCAGGGCCTCATTTGGTTCTAATGTTGAATTGGTTTCTGGACACTCATACTCAGTTATTAGTCGTTACTCAACGAGTAATAATGGTAACGGTGATGATGGTCAATATACTGATTATTGGTTCAATCCAGTAACACTTAATCAACAGGATTATTGTTTTGATCAGCTTAAGATGTCGAACGATGGCTTGCATGTTTCTGGGTGGATGGTTAGTGACTATTCCCAAGGACGGAATAATGCTTTCATTATCGTGCTAAATGACGGTAAGGAAATTGCACGTCAAAGGGTTGAATTATATGATCGGACGGATATCGCCCATGTTAAAGCAAGTGTATTTAATAGTCTTAAGAGTGGATTTGATGCAACTATTAAGTTTGACCCTGCATTGGCTACTGGGAGTTTACAAATTTTGATGCGCTTCTCTAGTGATGTTAATGGGAATAGTGATTATGCAGATCAGTGTAGTGGTAGCTATTCAACCAATGGTGGTAGCTTTGACAGTATCCAGGTTTCAGATGATGGAATTTATGTCAGTGGTTGGCATGCGTCTAACCAGTCTGCAAGCAAGCCATATCAGTACCTGATTTTCTTGGATGCAAATACTGGTCAGGAATTGTACCGGCAACGGGTACTGGATATAAAACGTTCACGTACAGATGTTGCGTCTGTGACTCCAACGATTCTTAATTCCGATAAATCGGGATATCAGTTATGGTTTGCAATTCCATCGCAACTGGATCACCATACTGTAAAAATTATTCACCGGATTACCGATGATATCAACGGTAATGGTAACTACGTTGATGTTACATCAGACCCGGTTTCTATCCACAACAACCGCTGGGCATGGCCATTCCCATCAGTTGGTGAAGGTAGTTTCATGGGTGCTCAACTCTTTGGGGTCAATGCTGGTGGTCAATTCCGTCAAAATGGGTTCCATGACGGGCTAGATTTCGGTTCCTATGATCACCCTGGTGCCCAGGTTCACGCTATTCATAGTGGGACGATTGTTGGAGTTGGTTACACGGCTGGTTTGGACTGGTACGTACTTGAAGATACCGGTGAATACTTGATTGTCTACCAAGAAGCCTTCTCTAGTCGGAGTAACATCAACGTTACCCCAGGCCAGAAGATTGAGGTTGGAGACGTGATCGGTAACCGTGATACTTCCCACCTTCACATCGGGATTACCCGTGAGCACAACTTTAACCGGGCCCTGGCAAAGTCATTTACTAATGATGGTACTTGGCTGAACCCACTGGAAATCATCCGGAACGGGCTGAACGGTTAATGACTTTAACCTGATTAACAACAAAGAGTCACGCCTTGTGGCTCTTTGTTATTTTGCATTGAATGCAAAATAAGGCAGTTCAATGCTTTGGGATTAGGCCGGGATTTGGTATGATATTAAGCGATATAGGTGATTAAACGTAAAATTGGGGGATAACATGGAAAATAAACGACGAGTGAAATTATATAAAGCGGGTAAACTCTGGTGTGCGATGGCGTTGACTACGGTGGCCCTGGTGGTAGGGATGACTATGATGCCCAAGCAGATTCAGGCTGATACAACGGTGAAAACCGCGAATGAGCATACAACTGCTGTAAGCAATCCAAATAATCAACAATCTGCTAAGGCGGATGATGCTAATAAACAGCAGGTCGTGATTGACCAAAATGACCATGGTAACTATGCCTGGATGGATCACCAAGAAATTAATAATCAGGGGCAGCTGAATGCTAGTGGCTGGCACGCAACAAACGAATCCGCTGGGAAGGATTACCACTTCATCATTGCCTATGACCAAACCAACCACTGCGAAATTGCTCGTCACCAAATTGCCGGTACAAATCAGCAAGTTAAGCGGGACGATATAGCTAGGATTAAACACGTCGCTGGTGCAGGGCAGTCAGGCTTTAATGTCAGCTTTGACTTGAGCAGAGTGATTGCTAATACAAGTGTAATTCAGCTGATTAGTCGTTACAGTAGTGACGTTAGTGGTAATAGTGACTACATTGATTACTGTTTTGCGCCAATCAGTGTTAATCATGACAACGTTGCAAGCTTGGATAGTGCCAAAGTAGTTGACGGAAAGTTGTACTTTTCCGGATGGCATGCCTCAAACTTGGCTGCCAATAAGACTAATCGATTTTTGATAATCTTTGACCGGACGCTCGGTCGTGAAGTGGCACGTAGGCAAGTTATGCAGAGCGTGAGTCGTCCAGATGTCGCTCAAGCATGCCCGGGTATTATCGATGCGGGGCAGTCAGGATTTGACGTCGAATTTGACCTGGCTGGCCTTGATTTCAATCACCAGTTACAGTTAATTAGTCGATACAGTGCTTCAACGGATGGTAATAGTAACTATCTTGATTACTGGTATGCCTCATTCAACAACGGTAGCTATGATAACTATGCTTATCTGGATAGTAGAGACTTGAGTGATCCACAACATGTAACCTTCAAGGGTTGGCATGTTAACGATATTTCACGTTTTGCTAAAAATCATTTTTTGATCTTATTTGATAACACGGCGCACCTGCAAGTGGCGGTTACGCAGACGGTTAATAGTCAGCGAACTGACATCGCTAAGGTCTTCCCGCAGATTGCAATGGCAGGAAATGCAGGCTTTTCGGGGAGCTTTGATTTAATTAACACACCACTAGTGGCGGGACATACCTACTCTTTGGTCAGTCGATATTCTACCAGTAGTGAAGAAAATGGTGGCGAGGGTAGTTATGCGGACTATTGGTTTGCCCCATTTACTTTGGGCCAGCACAGTTCGTACCTTGATGATATTCAGATGACTGATCAGGGGCTTAAAATTAGCGGCTGGATGGTTAGCGACGACTCTGGAAGTAAGCAGTATGCTTATGCGATCGTTATGAACGACGGTAGGGAGGTCAATCGGCAGCAACTAACTCTTACTAATCGTTCTGATATTGCCAGTATATTTAGCCATGTTTACAATAGCTTGCACAGCGGATTTAGTACTGTAGTAAAGGTTAATCCCGCCGCTATCACCGGTAATATGCAGATTATTCTTCGTTTCACTGATGACAAGGCGGGAAACGGTTATACAGATGATCAAACGAGCCGGAACTATGGTTCAAATGAAGGATATTTCGATCAGGCAAACTTCGACGGTAGGCAAGTCCACGTTGCTGGCTGGCACGCTAGCAACCAATCTGCTGATAAGCCGTATGAATGGCTCATTGCTGTTGACCAGAACGGTAGTGAACTGGGCAGGTGGGAAGTCACTAATAAGAAGCTCAGTCGACCGGATCTTGCCAAAAATGTTGGTTACATTCTGAACAGTGACCATTCTGGCTTTAACCTTAATTTTGCCGTTAATGACCGAATGCAGCATAAAGTTATCCGTTTGATTGACCGCTTGACAGATGACCCGAACGGGAACGGTAATTACGTGGACTATTATTCCAACGGTGTTTCCATTAATTCCGGCGCGCAAACTACCGGCGCAAAGACCCTGTATTATGATGCAATGGGGAATATCGTCGGCGCTTTCAACAACGCCGAAGTCATCTGCCAGAACCCTGAGTTGCCGACCGGGTGCGAAATGACCGCGGTCACGATGATGCTCCGCTATGCCGGGGTCAATATCAACAAGTTCCAGGTCGCTGACGAAACGCCGCGCAGCTCGAACGGGGATAATGGCTTTGTCGGTAACCCGTATAGTGTCACTGGCTGGTGGGTCTTCCCAACCGGAATTGCTCCGGTTGTCCAGCATCACCTGGGCACCAGTCAGGTGATGACCGGCGCTTCCCTGGCGGCCATTCAAGAGAAACTCAACATCGGCCACCTAGTGGTAGTGTGGGTGGCAAACATGAACGGCTTCGTTAACCACGCCATTACCCTAACCGGTTACAATGCCAGCGGCTTCTTCTACAACAACCCGTGGACCGGCCGCAAGGAAGCAATGTCCTATGGCGAATTCTATGGTCACTGGAACGCAGACGCGCAACGGGCTTTAAGTTATTAAATAAACTGAGATGGTGCTCGCAAATTTGCGGGTACCGCTTTTTATTTTAAAGTTTTTTATGCGGCAACTAGGGAAATATGGGTGTAGACTTTGAGATTTTAAAAGGGAGGGGGTAAAATAAAAAGTGTTTATCTTTAAGTGGGAGGAAGGCAAAATGACTGAGCATAAGAAAATGTATAAAGCTGGCAAGCGCTGGGTAGTCGCCACATTGACGGTTGCCAGCATTGCAGTCGCAGGGACGACAGTGAACAGCCAGGTTGCCCATGCCGACACGGTTAGTGGGACTGAAACTCAACAGGTAAGCAACGACGGTAACTTCAGTGCCCCGGTTACCGGGACCGCCACTCAACAGGCAGAGGACACTAGTGCAAGCAACGCTAGTGATGATGACAATGATCCGCGGATTAAAGTAATTAGTGGGGACATGAACAAGGCCGCGCGGGCCTCTTACGAAAAACAGGCGCAGGAAGCGCAACAGCAAATAAATGAATATAATAACGGAATTGAGCAACTAAAAGAACAACAAACCAAGAATGAACAAGCAGTCACTTATGACCAAGAGCAAATCAATCAAGGAAACCAGCAACTAAACCAATTAAGATCAGCTAAGCTTAGTAAGCAAAAAGAGCTTCACGCGCAGTTAGAAGAAAACATCGAGCAAAGGAAAGAGTGGTCTGCACACATTGCTGAGCTCAGAAGCGAGTGGCATAAATTATACGACGTTTATCAGAAGGCTCATGTTCAGAGTGAAAAATTATATGACTTGTATTTCCACCAAGGTCATACTGAGCTCAGAGAGGAGTACAATAAAGCGAACAAGGTGGATCAGGATGCCTATAAGGCATTTCAGGAAAAGCAAGACGCAGTCATACATGAAACCAAAACGGTTGAGCTTACCCAAAAGGGCACACAGCTTTCTAATCAGATGATGGCACTTGCTAATGACCACAATCCATATCTACCGAAGGATAAGGATAAGTACGAGCAAGCACAAAAGCAGGTTGAAACATATACGACGCAACTCAAAAATGAGCAAGCGACTAAAGTCAATCTAGCTAGTAAAATAAGTACCCTCCAGGCTAAACTTAATAATGCAGAGCTTCAACTCTCTAATGCAAATGGAATGATTGACGTCTATACGCCATGGTATAAGGTCGAGAAAAAGGTTACTCAGACGATAATCTTCAATCTACCGGATGGTACCCAAAGGCCTGTTTTACGAGTGGGGACACTTGATGGGATTAAGCGGGTTCCAACAAATGGACCAGTTAGCTATGAATGGCCCACATCAAAATGGCCTGCTTTTACTGCTCCTTGGAACTTTGGCGACGAGTACATTGTTCCATCGGTTCCAGCTCAAACGGTATATAGCAATACGCCCGACCAAACCATTACCCTCAGCTACACCGTCGCTAAGGATTTTGCCAAAGAAAATTACGGTAAGCTCACTTCCGTAATCATTACCCCTTCAAACGGCTCTACAATGGCCCGTCTCGGCCTCGAAGGCTGGCACGTTGCTGACGCTAGCCGAGTATTAAAGTATGCTTACATTATCATCAAAGATCAAAAAACTGGGGAGATAGTTGCCGAAACAAGCTACGCGCCATTAGCCAGCCAGGATGCTCAACAAGCCTACCCGAAGATTGCTAATAGTAATCAAGCTAAATTTAGCGTTGTTTTAAACATTCCCCTCAAGAATTTAAATGATCCTCTGGGGGTCATCGCCCGTTATACAAACGGCGATAGTTATGATACCGGGAGTTTGAATGCTGATTACTCGTTTGGACCGATTAAGGCCGATATGGGTAACCACGCCTGGCTGGACCAGTGCGCTTTTGTGAACGGGAAATTACATGTTGCTGGTTGGCACGCTACCAACCAGGCTCCAGGCGCTACCCATACGATTATTCTGTTTGATGCGACCCGCCATTGTGAAATTGGCCGAACTACCGTGGGTAATGATTTAAGGAATGATGTTCAAGCCGTTTACCCGACAATCTATAATGCTGGCTATTCAGGCTTTTCCGCCGACTTTGATGTTACCCCGGGCGTGGTTGGTGACCAGTTGCAAATCGTTTCCCGTTGGAGTGGCAATGATACCAATACCAACTACGTAGACTATTGGTTCCCTGCCAAAGTAATGATGAGTGGCGAAGACAATAATGCCTATCTTGACCAAGCCAAGGTTATCAACAACCACTTCACCGTTGCCGGCTGGCACGCCACTAACCAAGCAGCTGGATGCCAGTATCACACGATTATCCTCTTCGATGCTAGTCAGAATCGCGAGTTAACCCGGATTAGCGTTACCCCAGCCGAACGAGCTGACGTCGCCAGAGCCTTCCCGCAAATTTTCAACGCCGGTGAGTCCGGTTTCAACGTCAGCTGTGACCTTCTGCCCGAAATGGCAACCGATAATATCCAGATTATTTCACGTTGGAGCAAGTCCCAGGACGCCAATACCGACTATGTGGACTACTGGTTCGCCCCGCTACGGCTCTTAACTGATGATAACAAGGCCGCCCTTGATCAGATCAGTTTTGCCGACAACCAGCTCCAAGTCGTTGGCTGGCATGCTGCTAATCAAGCGGTCGGGCGTCCATATCACACGATTATTATCTTTGACGCCAGCCAGCACCGTGAGTTAGGGCGCAAAACGGTTAGTTTAACGGAACGGAATGACGTTGCCCGTGCATTTCCCCAAATCATAACTGCCGGAAAGTCTGGCTTTAATGCCAGCTTTGACCTCCTGCCCGAAATGGCAACCGACAACATCCAAATCATTTCACGCTGGAGCAAGTCCCAGGATGCCAATACCGACTATGTTGACTACTGGTTTGCTCCCCATCGATTGTTAACGGATCAGACCAACCGGGCCGCCCTTGATGGCGTCAGCAGTTATAACGGTAAGTTAGTGGTTGCCGGCTGGCACGCCACTAACCAGGCCCTAGGCAAACAATACCATTACATTATTATCATCAATCCAGCTACTGGCAAAGAAATCGCCCGCCAGCTGGTCAACTCCGGAATGGCTCGTCCTGATGTTCGCAAGGCATTCCCGGGGGTCGCTAATGCTGACCAGAGCGGCTTCAAGGTGGCCTTTGCACCAAATACCGCCCTTACTCAGGCTCGGCAGCTAACCATTATTAGCCGGTGGACCGATGATCAGGGTGGCAATGGTAACTACGTTGATTACTGGTTTGCCCCAGTGACGCGACCTGCTATTCAGGATAATGCGGGAGCACTTGAGAGCGAGCGGTATGCGTGGGATACACTGGGAGTCACCGGCTGGCACGCCACCGATAGTTCTCTGAATGAACCCTATCGGACGTTGATTCTCATTGACAATACCCTCCACAAGGAAGTGGCCCGCCAGTCGATTAGCAGCGTTGCGCGGCCGGATATTGCCAAGAAGTATCCAAACATTGCGGGAGCCGGTAATTCTGGCTTTGACATCCACTTTAAGGTTAACGGGGCTGACCCGACTCACGACTTTACCTTGATTTCACGGTATTATGCCACGCGCGATGCCAACGAAAATTGTACTGACTACGACTTCCATATCGGTCAGTTATGGTAATCGGTAAATCCAAACCGGAAAAGGATCAAAATAGCTTAGGTGGCTAATCAAGCATTACTTTCGACTCTTGATTAGCCACCTGAACAGGAGAATTACAGAATGAAAAAAACTAAAAATGATGTCCGTATTCTTAACAGTAATTGTGCTGGGACTGGTTGTAACTGCTTGCGGTAAAGAAACAAGCAAACCGAAAGACAATGGTCAGTCGCTAACCGGTGCTTATGAAACTAGGAGTACGACTAATGATGGTACTAAGCAGCCCAGTTATTGGTATTTCAAGAAGGATGGTACCTTCCTGTATTGCACGCCGCAGGTAAATTCAACTAACTCCAAGAGTGATACCGAATACTGGTATGGTGACGCTAAGCGCGGAACTTAGGAATTGCGGGGAAACGATGAGTACGAGCTTAAAATGCACGATCTTTATGATGATGACTACTATCACCTTGACGCTGAGATTGATGGCAGTGGTGATCTTTCCGTTTCAGACAGTGCAAAAAAGCCGAAATATGAATATGGCACTGATGTTGGCTGCTATAAGCGGAAAGAGATGACTTATTCCCAGTTCATGGACTTGTTTAACCAGGCCAAGGCATCAGATCAGCGGGGTATTTAGGCTACTGGCTATACAAAAGCAGACAACGGCGATAGCAATTCAAGTAGTGAAAGTAGTAGTTCCGCTACCTTCAGTAGCAGTGCGGATCCAGACGAAATTGGCCGGGCGGTCTACAAGCTAGTTTTCCCAAGTGAAGAAGTCAACTCGGTTGAGCAAGACGGTGATTCCTACTACGTCAGCAATGAATATCATTCCGCCGACAGCACAATCCGCTTCCAAATCAATGGTGATAAGGTTACCTACTGGACACAAGCGGCGGGCGATACGACCGCGGATGGTCACAACGAAGAGCACACTGTCAGCATTAGCAGCCTGTTAGGTGGATAAAGGTTGCTTTATGTGAGTCTGGCTAATTAGTTCCAAACGGAAGAGAAGCAATTTTTTCATTCAATGCAGAAATTGTTAGTTAAATGTAAAATTCAAAAAAGCAAGAGAGTATAATAAGCCTTGTTAATTTAATCAAGAAGTTGGGGGAAACACAATGGAAGAGAAAAAACACTTCAAGCTGTTCAAAGCCGGTAAAAAGTGGTGTACGATGGCGATTGCCACTTTGGCGGTAGTAGCCGGGACAGCCGTAATGGCGGGTGCCGCTTCGGCTGATGAGGCAGTCCCAGCCGCAAGTCAGCCGTTACAAACGGCGCAGGTGGTTAACGGCCAAAGTGCGACCGGTACAGCTGACCAAGCAGCCAGCCAGTCCGACCAGCCGGCCAACCCGGTAACGGGGAACGATAAGCAGACTAACCAACAGCCGCAACGGCAGGTTGACTACCAGACCCCGGTCAACGCCGGATATGTAGATAGCGCTAGTGCCGACAAGGATGGCAACGTGGTCTTCACTGGCTGGCATGCGACTAACCAGTACCAGGAGGGGATGCACCACTTTGTCATCGTCCTCGACGGGAATAATAACCACGAGTTATACCGACATGAGGTGACGACCGTTGAACGACCCGACGTTGACAAGGCCTATCCTAAGGCACCGGTTGCTGGGCAAGGAGGCTTCACTATTGCGGTTCCAGCAGACCGGCTGAATGGTACTAACTCCCTGCGCCTGGTTTCGCGCTACACAAGCGACGCAGCCGGGGAGCCTGCTGGTGGCAGTGACTATTGGTTCCCGGTCGTAACTACTAAGGCCGGCTGGCTAGATCAGTTTAAGGTTGATGGCAATCAAATCACCGTTTCTGGCTGGCACGTCGATGACCAGGCAGCTAGTAAGACTGAACACACTGTTATCCTCTGGGACAAGACGAAGGGGCGAGAAGTCGCCCGGACGATGGTAAACAACGTTGCTAGTGCTGATTTACTCAAAGTTGGCTATGCTACGGTCGCTAATGGCGCACAGGCCCGTTTTACGGCGAACTTTACCATTACGCCAGATATGATGGGTGACGAGTTCACCATTGTTAGTCGCTATAACAAGCCGGGCCAGCAGGATAATACTTCTGATCTGTGGCTGGGCAGTGTAAAACTCAATAGGAACGGGAATGCCGGCTACCTAGACAATTTCTCAGTTGACAAGGCCAACATGAAGATTAATGTTAGTGGTTGGAATGCCAATGATATGTCAGCAGCAGAGACCAACCACGAGATCATTCTCTTTGATGTAACTACGAATAAGGAAATTACTCGGAAATCCGCACAGACTATTGATAGTCCAGACATTTCCCAGGTTGTTGGAAATATCTATAACGCCGGTCAGAGTAGATTCAATGTTCAATTTAATCTTACACCAGCAATGCTTAATCACCAGCTGGAAATTGTTAGCCGGTACAGTAGTGTTCCAGGTAAGGACAATATTAGTTACTCTGACTACTGGTTTAGCAATAATCGTCTGAACCTGAATACGCAGAAACAGGGCTACCTTGACTACTTCTCCCTGGATAAAGTAAATGGGAAGATTAACGTTAGCGGTTGGAATGCAGATGATGCCAGCGAGTTAATGCCGACGCACTTTGTTATTCTTTTTGATAAGACTACTAATAAGGAATTGGCACACAAGATTGTCAAGACTGTCGCTAGTCCTGACATTGCAGCTAGTCAGGCCGGGGGGATTGCTAATGCTGGCAATTCACGATTTAGCACGAGTTTTGACGTGGAGCCCGAAATGATTGGCCATCAGATGATAATTATTAGTCGGTATAGCAACTCTAATAGTGCGGATAATTACGGAAACTACTCTGACTACTGGTTCAATAACAATGTTATTTCCTATCCAGTTAACCAACAGGCCTGCCTTGATAACTTCCAGATTGATAAGGCGGCGGGAAAAGTCTACATTAGTGGATGGCACGCGGATGACGCTTCTGTATTCATGCCAGGTCATTATATTATTCTTTTTGATAAGACAAGTGGTAAGGAAATTGCCCACAAGCTGGTAACAACTACGGATAGCCCAGACGTGATGAACGCAACCCACATTACGAATGCTAACGAATCTCGCTTCAGTAGCAGTTTTGATATTGTACCAGCGATGGTTAGTCACGACTTAGTAGTAATTAGTCGGTACAGTAATTCAAACACCGAAGACTATGGGACAGCAACTTCTGACTACTGGTTTAATAACAACGTAATCAATTTTGCCGTTCAGCAGAAGGCATATTTAGATGAGTTCTCACTAGATGCTACCAATAAAAAGATTAACATTGCTGGCTGGCACGCAGATGATGCAACGTTCTACATGAATGGGCACTTTATCATCCTGTTTGACAAGAGTGCAAACAGGGAAGTTGCTCACAAGAATGTGCCGACAACTACTAGTCCTGATATTATGGACGCAACCCATATTTTGAATGCTGGTAAGGCACGTTTTAATGTTAGTTTTGATGTAACTCCTGAGATGCTCAATCACACCTTAGTTGTAGTTAGTCGTTATAGTGATTCAAGTAATAATAACTATGGCACGGGTTATTCTGACTATTGGTTTAATAATAACCAAATTGACCTAAACCAGCAGAATGGTTATTTGGACAGTTTGAACCAGAACGGTACAAATATTAATGCTTCGGGGTGGCACGTTGCTGATTCAACTGTTGGATTGAACCATCACGTAATTCTCCTCTGGGACTACTCACGGAATCAGGAAGTGGCCCGACACGAAGTAGTGAACAATGCTAGTGATGATTTATTGCAATCGGGTCAAGGAAACTATGTAAATGCTCGACAGGCCCGCTTTAGCACTAGCTTTACGGTAGACCCAAGCATGGTTCACGACTGTTTTGGGATTATCAGTCGGTACAGTAACCAAGCTGATGGTGAAGGAACATACAGTCAGTTATGGTTGGACAACCGTTACCTGAATGCCTACCAGAACCCGTCCTGGATGTACCAGATTAGCTACAAGCAGATTCAAGCCAACCCGGCCGAAGTTGGTCACAACATTGGTCCGGGTTACGAAGGGGTCAAGACCTGGTTCATCAAGAGCCGGTTAGGGACCGCTAATATCCACAACCAGTACATGATGTCAGATGCTTATGCCATCATGAATATTCAACGTAGTCATGGACTGCCAGCAACTGGCTGGGTTGACCTGCCAACTTGGCGGGCGCTAGGCTACTCTGATGACCTCTGGTACGGGATTGACAGTTACGTTCAACCGCTCCAGGTGACGAACCCGGCGGCTGGTCGGCAGGCCCACATTGAGGCAATGATTAACGCGGCTTACCAGTACTTGGGCAAACCATGGTGGGCTGGTTGTTCTTCTGCGCCGGCCTGGGGTGTTGACTGTTCCGGTTTAGTCATGCAGGCGCTATACGCGGCGGGAATCAACCCGACCTCGGCTAGTTCTACTCACCACGGCTACCCGGGTAACGAATGGAACTCGCGGAACCTCTTTGCGGATCCACACTTTGCCAATGTTGGCTGGAACGACCGTCAGCGGGGCGACCTGGTCTTCTACTACGAACCAGGGACGCGGACGATTTGGCACGTTGCCATCCTGCTTGATCCAAACACGGTAATCGAAAGTTGGCCGCCATCGGTTATGGTTCAGCCGATCTTGAACGGTCAACGGAATGTAATTGCCGGAATTCGGCGGGTCTTTGCCTAGCTCATTAGGGATTTAAGTTTGCTAATTGGGAGATTATAAAACGGTAATCATCGACTATTAAACATAGTTGATGATTACCGTTTTTATTTCACCCTTTTGTCCTTTTATAAACTTACTGTAACTTCGCTGTAATTTTGCAATGGTACTATAGACAATGGTGTTTAAGTTAGATTATTAGTTTTTAAGATTTGAGGGAAAAGTTTTAAACAATGAAAAACAAGAAACAATCAAGAGTAAAAATCGTATTACCTGTTTTATTTACCTTCGGTGCGTCTCTGTTGTTCTTCCAGGCTGACGCCCAAGCCGATAGCAGCCAGTCTGCCGATGCAAATGCCCAGGTAGTGGCTACTACTGACGCAAATACGCAAAACAATAATTCTCAGAGCTTAAATGTAAGTACGAGCCAAAATCAAAGTGTAGCGTCCGCCCAGGTCTACACGCAAAGTGCGGTAGCTGCGAACCAAACTACCAATAACAGTAATGATGACGGAGCCGTTAGCCTTGATAACAATGCAGTCCAGGCAGCCGCAAACAAGCCGGTTGTGGAGACGAATCCCGGCTATTCTACTAGCCAATACAATGTTACTGCTGAACCGGTGAATGCTGCCAATGGTGGAAACGGCGCGGCGAGTCTCAACACGGCAGGTTTGACCGCCGCCCAAAAGGCCTTTCTGGATTCAATTCATGACGGTGCTATCTCTACCTGGAAACAGTACGGGGTCTTACCTTCCTTGACTGCTGCCCAAGCAATCATCGAAAGTGGCTGGGGGCAATCCAGTTTGGCTTCCCAATACCACAACCTGTTTGGAATCAAGGGTTCCTACAATGGTCATAGCGTCACCCTGCCAACGCGGGAAGTTTACGGTGGGCAGAGTGTCATCATCAACGACGCTTTCCGGGCCTATGACAACAACTCCCAGTCCGTTCAGGACCACGGCTACTTCCTGGTTGCTAACAGCCGTTATCACAACTTACTGTGGAAGACCAACTACCGGGACGTAACCTACCTGATCCGGGCTGACGGTTACGCGACCGACCCGAGCTACACGACCACGTTGAACTCCGTGATTGAACGCTACGGCTTGACTGCTTGGGACCAGGAAGCATTTGACACCAATACCGGCCATGTTGATGATTTGTCAGTACGTGGAAACCAGCTTCATATTGCTGGTTGGCATGCCACTAATTCATATAACTCCAATATGCACCATTTTATTATCCTCTTAGATGGTAATACTGGACAGGAGCTATACCGGACTGAAGTAAATGGCGTCTATCGTCAAGATGTTCAAAACGCCTATCCAAATGCCACTATTTCTGGTTGGGGTGGTTTTGACCTCTCCATTCCGTATACCAGTAACTTTGCTGGTAAGAATATTCAAGTTGTTTCTCGGTATACCTATAATACAAATGGGGAACCAAACGGTGGGAAAGACCTGTATTATAATTCTGTTTCCTTAAATAATAATGCTGGTTCTTTGGATAGTATGAGTTTGGATGCTAAGACTGGTAATTTGAATATCAGTGGTTGGCATGCAGCTGATGCTAGTTTGGGTAAAGATTATCACTATATCATTATTTTTGACGGTTCTAAGCAAATCGAACTAGGGCGCTACCTAGTTAATAGTTCAACTCGTCAGGATGTTGCCAATGCCGTTTCAGGAATTTATAATGCCGGTCAATCTGGATTTAGTCTCAAATTGAAATTTGATTCGGCACTTGCTGGTGACCAAATTCAAGTTATTTCTCGGTACAGTGATAATAAAGATGGCGAAGGAAATTATATCGATTATTGGTTTGCACCGCAAAGCTTTATTGCTAACAACGCATATCTTGATAATTACAGTATTCAGGGTAGATTGTTAACAATTAGCGGTTGGCACGCAGCAGACCAGAGTGTGGGGAAAAAATATCACTATGTAATTATTTTCGATGCTACTAAGAAACAAGAAATCACGAGAAGACTAGTACCAACATTTTCCCGTTCAGATGTTGAACAAGTTCGTCCAGATATCTATGGTTCTGGCAACTCAGGTTTTAGTGTAAATATTCCATTAACGTCTGCTATGACCAATGGTGACCAAATTCAAATTATTTCCCGTTACAGCGATAGTCAAAATGGTGAGGGTAACTATGTTGATTACTGGTTTGCACCGAAGACGTTTACCGCCAACAAGGCATTTTTGGATAACTTTGCAGTTAAGGGACAGCAAGTCCAAATTGCCGGCTGGCATGCGACTGACCAGAGTGTGGGCAAGCCATACCACTACGTCATTCTTTTCGATGCAACTACTGGTCGGGAGGTAAAGCGGCAGCTTGTTTCGACGGTTGCGCGGCCGGACGTTGCCAAGGTTAATGGTGATGTTTACAATGCTGGGCAGTCAGGCTTTAACCTGACGATGACGGTTGATCCATCCCTCAGCGGTCATAATCTACAGGTAATTTCCCGTTACAGTGACTCTAAGTCTGGTGAAGGCCACTACATCGATTACTGGTTTGAACCAGTCAACGTTACAATCAAATAGCTAAACTTGGCTGGGAGTGATCCTGGCCTTTTGTTTTTTCCATGGCTAGATTTGAGTAAACGTCATGGCCCCTTTCGTGTTTTTTAGCTAGTTTTAATCATTTCAAGTGCCTAAGTGTGCTAAAATTAAACATGGATTTTGGCATTTTAAGGAGGCCATTATGAAAGGAATTATTTTAGCTGGTGGGTCGGGAACCCGCCTGTACCCGATTACCCGGGGAATTTCAAAGCAGCTGATTCCAGTTTATGATAAACCAATGGTGTACTACCCCTTGTCAACCCTGATGTTGGCGGGGATTCGTGACATCCTGGTGATTTCTACTCCGGAATTTATGCCACTGTTCAAGAACCTACTGGGCGATGGCTCAGAATTGGGATTGAACTTCTCCTACAAGGTTCAAGAAAAACCAAACGGACTGGCTGAGGCCTTCATCCTTGGTGAAGATTTCATTGGTGACGATAGCGTCTGCCTGATCTTAGGCGACAACATCTACTACGGGGCCGGATTATCCGACCTGGTTCAGTCGGCCGCGAAGAAGACCGACGGGGCAACCGTCTTTGGCTACCACGTCAACGACCCGGAACGGTTTGGTGTCGTCGACTTCGATGATCAGATGCACGCGTTATCAATCGAAGAAAAACCGGCCCACCCCAAGAGCAACTATGCGGTTACCGGCCTATACTTCTACGACAACGACGTAGTTGACATTGCCAAGCACATTCAGCCGTCTGCCCGGGGCGAGCTCGAGATTACCGACGTCAATAAGGAATACCTGCGCCGGGGCAAGCTCGACGTTAAGCTGATGGGGCGGGGCTATGCCTGGTTAGATACCGGGACCCATGATTCCATGCTGGAAGCGGCCAACTTTATCGCCACGATTGAACGGCGGCAGAATCTCAAGGTCGCGGCCCTCGAAGAAATTGCTTACCGGATGGGCTACATCAACAAGGACCAGCTGGTCAAGCTGGCTCAACCGCTAAAGAAGAATGATTATGGCCAATACCTCTTACGGCTGGCTAAGGAAGATTAAGGAGCGAGTAATTAATGTCATTGAAAGTTATTGATACGTCATTGCCTGATGCCAAGATTGTGGAAACCGACGTCTTCGGTGACCACCGGGGCTTCTTTACCGAAACCTACACGAAGAATAAGTTTGAAGAAGCCGGCATCAACGTTGAATTTACCCAGGACAACCAGTCATTGTCCGTGGAACCAGGAGTCCTGCGGGGGATGCACTACCAGTTGGCACCGTACTCCCAAACTAAGTTGCTCCGGGCCGTTACCGGGGCCATTTACGACGTCATCGTTGATATTCGGAAGGGCTCACCAGCTTACGGCAAGTGGGAAGGCTTCATCTTGAGTGAATACAACCACCGCCAGCTCCTGGTGCCGAAGGGATTCGCGCACGGTTTCGTTACCCTGACGCCTAATGTTAACGTTGCCTACAAGGTTGATGGCTACTACGCACCGGAAGCTGATCGCGGGATCGCCTTTGATGACCCTGACCTGGACATCAAGTGGCCAATGCCGGTTGACCACCTGATTCTCTCCGAAAAGGATCAGCACCACCCATCATTCAAGGACGCCGAAATTAACTTCACTTACGGGGAGGACAAGTAAACATGAATATTTTAGTTACTGGTGGGGCCGGCTTTATCGGTTCTAACTTTATTCACTACATGCTGGAAAAGCACCCGGATGACAACCTGATCAACCTTGACCTCTTAACCTATGCGGGGAACATCCACAACCTGGACGACGTTAAGGACAACCCACACTACCACTTTGTTAAGGGAAACATCGTCAACCGGGAGCTCGTCACCCACCTGGTGCACGAATTCAACATCGACCACATCGTCAACTTCGCGGCCGAATCGCACGTTGACCGGTCAATCTTGCACCCCGAAGTTTTCGTGGAAACCAATGTCCAGGGGACCCTGGCCCTCTTGGATGTAGCCAAGCGCGAGGGGGTTGAGAAGTTCCTGCAGGTTTCCACCGACGAAGTTTACGGGACCCTGGGAGCCACCGGCTACTTCACCGAGGAATCGCCACTGCAACCAAACTCACCGTACTCCGCAAGCAAGGCCTCTGCTGACATGATGGTTCGGGCCTACTACGAGACTTACGGTCTGAACGTCAACATCACCCGTTGTTCCAACAACTACGGGCCATACCAATTCCCTGAAAAGCTGATTCCGCTGATGACTTCTAACGGAATGGAAGGTAAGGACCTGCCAATTTACGGGAATGGTAAGAACATCCGTGACTGGCTCTACGTTTCCGACCACTGCCAAGCGATTGACCTGGTCCTCCGTGATGGTAAGCCGGGTGAAATTTACAACGTTGGTGGTCACAACGAACGGACCAACAATGAGATCGTCCACCTGATTGTGGATAACTTGGGAATTTCCGAAGACCACATCAAGTACGTCAAGGACCGGCTGGGCCACGATAAGCGCTACGCCATCGACCCGACGAAGATTGAAACTGAACTGGGCTGGAAGCCGGAATACACCTTTGATACTGGAATCGTGAAGACGATTGACTGGTACAAGAACAACGAAGACTGGTGGCAGCCACTGAAGGCCAAGGCAGCTTTGAAGTAAAAATGGAAGTGCGAGCCAGTCCTCGACAGGGCGGCGAGCACGTTATCTTTGGATTGAAAAAAGAGACTGTGGGTTGAACCAGCAGCCTCTTTTTTCGGAAGGGAGAACCTATGTCTAAAATTTTAATCACTGGGGCCAACGGGCAACTGGGGACCGAACTTCGCCACTTACTAGATGAGCAGGGAATTGAGTACAGCGCCTTTGACCCCCACGAGATGGACATTACTGATCGGGCGGCGGTCGACCAGCGCTTCGCCGCGTGCCAGCCGGAAATCGTCTTCCACTGTGCGGCCTTTACCGCCGTGGATCCGGCCGAAGACGAAAAGAAAGACTTGAACTGGGCGGTCAATGAGGCCGGTACCAAGAACGTTGCCGAAGCCGCTCAACAGGCGGGGGCCACCCTGGTCTACATCAGCACCGACTACGTCTTTGACGGGACCAATGAGGGCGAGTACCAGGTCGACGCGCCGACCAACCCAAAGAATGAGTACGGGAAGGCCAAGCTGGCGGGCGAGCGGCTGGTAGAACAGATCATGGATAAATACTACATCATTCGAACTTCCTGGGTCTTCGGTCAGTATGGTAAAAACTTTGTCTACACGATGCTGCGGCTGGCAAAGGACCATGACCGGCTGACCGTCGTTGCGGATCAGGTTGGTCGGCCAACCTGGACCCGGACCCTGGCGGAGTTCATGCTTTACGCGGTTCAACACCAGATTCCATTCGGCCTGTACCAATTATCCAATGATGGCTCCTGCTCTTGGTATGAGTTTGCCAGTGAGATTTTGAAAGACCAGCCGGTAGAGGTGACAGCGGTAACCTCGGAAGAATACCCGCAAAAGGCATACCGGCCCCGGCATTCCATCATGAGTTTGGATAAGGTCAAGGCCACCGGCTTTACACCAATCAGCTGGCAGGAAGCCCTGCAAAATTTTCTGAAACAAGTTGATTAATTGTCTGTTACAGATATTTACAATCCCGTTGCAAACGGGATTTTTATTTTTTAAAGTCTTATAATTTTTCTTATGCAGAATAAGAAAGTGTTAAGGAAGGAAGTTAAGATGGAAGCCAAGAAACGGTTTAAATTGTACAAGAGTGGAAAACTATGGTGCTGTGCAGCAGTCGCCTTTGGGGTAATGGCGTTTGGTACGGTTAATGGACAGGCCGATGATGCCACGCCAGCTACTACGACGAGCCAGGTCAGTGCGGCGACTAGTCAAGTTGCAACTCCGGCCGATGCTACTGATTCGACGACTAACGCGACGCCGGAAAGCACCGTTACGGCTGGTACACAAACCAGCGGCATAGCGGCTAATGACAAAACGACCGCTGCTGCAACGACGACCCTGAACGTTCAGCAAGCGAGTGCCGCACCGGTTAATGCTAATGCCGTGACGACGGCGGCCTACGCGGCAACCAACAATTTATCCACTGCGGACACGATAGACATCTCGGCCTACCAGCCGAACATTTCCGAAGAAACGTTCCGTCAGTACCACAACCAGGGAATCAACAATGTTGTTGTCAAGCTGTCGGAAAGTACCGGCTGGACCAATGGTTGCGCCCAGCAGCAGGTTTCCCGGGCCCAGGCGGCGGGGATGACGGTTTCGGCCTACCACTTTGTCCGCTTCACGACTGCTGCACAGGCTCAGGCAGAGGCCCAGCTCTTTGCCCGGATGGCCCGCGCGGTCGGGTTGGGGAATGATACGCTGATGATTGCGGACGTCGAAAGCGTTCCCCAGACACAATACGCGGGGATTGTTAATAATTTGAATGTCTTCTGGCAAACGCTGAGTTCGTTGGGCTTCACTAATCACGGGGTCTACACCGGTCTGTACTATGACCGGCAGTACAACGTCAGCTCCACGGTCGGTAAGGCCCGGACCTGGGTGGCCGCCTATGGGAACTTCCGTAATGCCGTCCAGGGATATGGTGCTTGGCAGTATACTGACAACTGGAATGGTACCAATATTGACGCCTCTATCGACTTCGGAATGTTTGCTAACTACGCCGGCCACCAGACGACTAGCGCGGCGAACTTGGATAACTTCAGCATTAACGCCAATAACAATACCCTCGACGTTGCCGGCTGGTTTGCTGATAATAATAATCAGGGGAAAGGTAACCGCTATGTTATCCTACTGGATCAGGACAATGGCAACCGGGAACTGGTCCGGCAAAAGGTGAATGCAGTGAGCCGTCCAGATGTTACCAATGCTTATCCCGATATTTATGGTACGGGCAACTCTGGTTTTAACGCCAGCTTTGCCTTAACTGGTAGTTTGGCAGATGCAATCGCTAACGGTCACCATATTCGGGTGCTTATTCGTTATACCAGCTCTGGCGATGGTAATAGTGACTATAATGACCACACCTTTGATGGAACGATACTGAACAAGAATGTTGCCTACCTAGATAATATGACGACTAGTGCCGCTGGAATCTATGTTGCCGGTTGGCATGCGGCTGACCAGAGTATTAATCGACCATACCATTACGTCATTTTGTATGATGCTACCACTAAATCTGAAATCGCACGGCAACAGATTGACAGCATTAACCGAAAAGATGTTGAACGTGTCAATCCAGACGTTTACAACAGTGCTAATTCAGGGTTCAGTACCAATTTTACGATGAATTCTGCTCTTAGAACTGCCCTTCAAAACGGCGACGCGATTCAGGCTATCAGCAGGTATACTGCTGATAGTGATGGTAATGGAGATGCAGTGGATTATGGATTTACCGTGCAAAGATTCAGTCAGAATAAAGCTAATTTAGATGACTTTAGTATTTATAACAATCAACTCAGAGTGACCGGTTGGCATGCGGCAGATCAGTCTACTGTGGAACCAAATCAGTGGATTATTTTAATTGATAACCAAACTGGCCGAGAGATTGCACGTGAACAGGCAATTACTACAAGCCGACCTGATGTTTTGGCAGCAGTACCTAATGTTACAAATGCTGGGAATTCAGGATTTGTAGCTAATTTTGACATTGCAAATATACCGGGGGTGAGGGCCGCTATAATGGCTGGTCACTCATTAAAGGTCGTTGCCAGGTATTCTGATGATAGTCAGGGGGGTGAGGGCCACCGAGTGGATTATTGGTTTGATAATGCCAAGAACTTCTACAACAACCAAAGCGCCCAACAGCTTGAGACGTTCGGTATTAATGGTGATAACATTGTAGCTACTGGCTGGTATGCAGATAATCGAAGTGTGGCTGCTAAGGCAATGTACGTTATCCTATTCGATGCAACTACCAATCGTGAGTTGGGCCGGCAAAAAGTAAATTCTTCTGATCGCCAACGGCCAGATATTGCTCGTTCAAATGGGAGTATTGCTAACGCAGAGATGAGTGGCTTTAAAGCTAGTTTCAGCATCAGTAACGCTAATATTGCCCGTGCTCTCAAGAATGGAGATCGTCTCCAGGTTGTTGCTCGATACACTGATGATGAGCAAAATGGTGAAGGTAATTATGTCCAACATTTTTTTGCTACTAAAGATTTTCGAATGAATAATGGCTATTTGGATGCATTCTCTGTAGAAGGTGATAGCAAAGTACATGCTGCTGGATGGCATATTAGTAATCAAGTGGCAGGACGACCGTATCACTATGTCATATTGTATGATACAACCGCCGGATGCGAGTTATCACGTATTCGGGTTACGAGGGAAGTCCAACGTACTGATATTCAAAAAATTTATCCGCACGTACTCAATAGTTTGAATTCTGGTTTTAGTGTAGATTTTGATAGTTCTATTGCTATTAAACAGGCAATCAATAGTGGCCATAATTTACAGGTTATTGACCGTTACAGCGCTGGTAGTGATGGTAATAGTGACTGCCTGGATTATGGCTTTGTAGCTCGTCGGCTAGATTTTTAGCAAAGTAATTTATTATACTTAATAATAACCGTCGATAGTAGTGGTTGGTAAAATATCATTATTATCGACGGTTTTGTGGCTCCTATTATTTGTTCGAGTCTATGAGTATCAATGTGGAGATGTTTTAATGGTTCTTTATAACCTGTAAAATT
>DXAF01000018.1 GCA_019117185.1 Candidatus Limosilactobacillus intestinipullorum
CAGCTGATGCACAAACGAAATACTATTCCACGGAAGTCACTTCACTACCGCACACCACTTGAAGTATTCCTAAGTCACGTCACAGATGAACAGCTTTCAACATTTTTCTAATTTAAATTGACATTTCGGGATTTTAAATCCCTTTGGTTTCTATAGTTAACAGTGAATGTGGTAAGATGTTATTAGCTATTATGGACGAATAAATTCGCTTAGTTAATTAACCTAACGCGAGCTAAAAATATAAAAGGAGCCGATTTAATGAGCAAAATTAAGATTATCCCATTTGGTGGGGTCCGTGAAAATGGCAAGAATATGTATGCAGTGGAAGTCGATGGCCAGATTTTTATCTTAGACGTCGGCCTTAAGTATCCGGAAAATGAGTTGATGGGGATTGATGTGGTCATCCCTGACTGGGAGTACCTCCGTCAGCATAAGGATAAGATTGTTGGGGTCTTCTTAACCCATGGTCATGCAGACTCAATTGGTGCTTTGCCGTACTTTTTGATGGACTTCAATGTCCCAGTTTTTGGTAGTGAGATGACCATTGCCCTTGCAAAGCTGGCGGTAAAGAAGCACAAGGAAGTTAAGAAGTTTAACGACTTTCACGTTGTCGACGCGTCAACGGTAATCGACTTCAATGATGTTACAGTCTCTTTCTTCCAGACAACCCACACGATCCCCGAAACGTTGGGAATTGTACTTGAGACTAACGAAGGCAACATCGTTTATACCGGTGACTTCAAGTTTGACCAGACCGCTACTAAGGGCTATCAGACCGACCTGGCCCGGTTGGCGGAAGTTGGCTCTCAAGGTGTATTGGCCCTACTGAGTGACTCCGCTGGTGCCGGCATTACTGGTGCTTCGTCACGGGAAAAGGACATTGGCGAATACATCAAAGAAACGTTTAAGTACCAGGACGGTCGGATCGTCGTGGCCAGTGTTGCGTCAAACATCATGCGGGTTCAGCAAATCATTAATGCTGCTGTGGCGGTCGACCGTAAACTCGTGCTCTCCGGTAGTGATATTGAGCAAATCATTGATACAGCAATGGACTTGGGTAAGTTAAAGCTCCCTAAAGACCTGCTCATTAGTATGAAGGAGGCTGACAAACTCGATCCACGTCAAGTCGTTATCCTGGAAACGGGAAAGATGGGCGAACCAATCAAGTCACTGCAGCAAATTGCTAACGGTGATAATCCAAAGATCAAGTTAACTGATGATGACCTAGTCTTCGTTACGACGACGCCATCGTATGCCCAGGAAACTGAGGTTCAAAAGACTAAGGATATGATTTACCGGACCGGGGCGGAGGTCAAGTTTATTTCTGATGACTTGAATCCGTCCGGTCATGCTAACCAAAATGACCAGCAACTGATGCTTAACTTTATGAAGCCAAAGTACTTCATCCCAATTCAAGGGGAGTACCGTCTCTTGGACCGCCATGCTGAACTAGCAGAAGAGGTGGGGATTGCACCCGACCATATCTTCATTACTAATAAGGGTGACGTGTTAACTTATGAGAATGGTGAATTCCACGTTGGTGAGCACCTGGACGTCAGCAACACAATGATTGACGGAACTGGAATCGGTGATATTGGTAACATCGTGTTACGGGACCGGCGGGTACTATCTGAGGACGGTATTTTTGTGGTCGTAGCGACGATTGACCGTAAGAAGAAAAAGATTGTTGCCCGGCCGCAGATTACGTCACGCGGTTTTGTCTTTGTAAAGACCAACCGGCAATTAATGAAGCAAAGTGCGGACCTTGTAGAAAAGGTAGTTCAAGATAACCTAGACCAAAAGGAGTTTGACTGGGGCCACCTTAAACAAGATGTTCGTGAAAAGCTGAACCGCTTCCTCTTTGACCAAACTAAGCGGCACCCGGTTATCTTGCCGGTGATTATGGAAATTAACCAGCACGCTAAGAAGAAGTCAAAGGGTAATAACAATGGTGAAAAGAAATCCGAGAAGGCAAACCATAAGAAGGAACAACACCATAGTCGGGGCCGCGGACGGAAACACCAAACAGAAAAGAGTAAACAAAAGAAATAGTTAAAATGAGTGGGGCTGCCGGCATACTGCCGCAACCCCGCTTTGTATCTACTTGAGGAGGGCGCAGATGGATAAAGAACAAGAAACGCAGTATCAAAAGGCGCACCAGCTGCTTGATGACCATCGCTGGCTGGCGGCGGCCGCAATTCTGGAAGAGCTAATTAACGTTGCCCCTAATGATACGGTAATGGAGAAGTTAGTCTTTGCCCTATACCAAGCCAAACAGTACGCACGGGCCTTTGCCTACTTTATTGAGCAGCCCACCGTGTTTATTGACAACCAACGAAACGTTGAGTTAGCGGTCCGCCTGCTTTTACACAACCAATCATACATTGTGGCCCGCCTCTTTATAGGTGAATTACCATTAGCCTGGCAAGACGAGTTAAATGACTTGGTAGCTACAAGTGAAGAGCAGGCACGGGATAAGTACCAGACGACGATTCAGACCCGCTTGCGCTCCTTTTACCACCTCGGCGATTGTTCACTAGGGGAACAACAAGAACGGGTGAGTGAGGCACAACAATTGCCACTGAAAGAGTATTTAACAGGGGCTCAATTCTTGCTGCGGGACCCATTTACCCACCAGCTGATTAAGGCATCACTAATTGATACCCTCCGGCAGCTGGGGGTAAGACAAAAAGTTGTCGTCCGTTGGCTTAACGGCCATGAATATATTGTTGTGCCGGCCACCGTTCCTGCCTTAGACGTCATGCCGGTCGCTCAAGCCCTGCATGCTGAGCTAGCAAACCGGCTGGGAAACCGTAATCCGAGTGAACTACAGTTGGCAAGTCAGGAACTGCAGATGCAATTGATGATCCTTTATCCACTGGTTAATGAGAAAATTACGGACGTTAAAGCGTGGGTAGCCTATTTAATCGGTAAAATTCGGGGTGAAAAAGTGCCGGTTGACCCAGCAATAGCAAGGCTTCAAGACGAGCTGGGGAAGGTAATTGATGATTTAAGTCAAAAAGATTAGCAATATTATTTACAAATTGCCCGAGAGTTGATATGATATTTAAGAATTCTTCTTCAAGCCTTTGATATAAAAGCTTTCAATTGGCGAAAAGAAGTAGTACAATACCCATAGAGGTGTGTCAGTCATTCTTTTGGAACGGCTGGCATTATACTTGTAAATTATCAGGAGGTTTTCATTAATGGCTGAAAAAGAACATTATGAACGTACAAAGCCCCACGTTAACATTGGTACTATTGGCCACGTTGACCACGGGAAGACTACTTTAACTGCTGCTATTACAAAGGTATTGGCAGCCAAAGGTTTAGCAAAGGCAGAAGATTAC
>DXAF01000019.1 GCA_019117185.1 Candidatus Limosilactobacillus intestinipullorum
GAATTGATTCAGATTAACTGGTATCTGAATTCACGGCCTCTCAAATGTTTGAACTGGCGAACTCCAATTGAGATCTTTTTGCTTAATCTGCGTCATTAAATTTGTTCAAGTTATTTATTGCAATCTGCCAAATATAAACAATGTTAAGCTATGACAACCATTCATATGACAACCATTCAGGGGCAAAACGCCTATGGTCGTTTATTATCCTGTACCTGGGCTACATGCTTTTATTTGCCGACCGGACAGTGATGAACATTTCGCTGGCCTATATCGGTAAGGACTTTCACGTTGGGGCAGCGGCGCTGGGAACCACTGCCAGTGCCTTCTTTCTCGGCTATACCTTAATGCAAATTCCCGGCGGCTACCTTACTGACCTCCTTGGCAGCAAACGGATGGTCATTATCGCCCTGTTAGCCTGGTCGCTAATGACGGTGGTAACCGGCCTCGCGTGGTCACTAGTGGCACTAGTGATCATCCGCTTCCTCTTCGGGATTGCCGAAGGGCCTTACCCAGCAGCCGCGTTAAAGCGGATTTCCGAAAATTATGACCAAAAAGAAAAGTCACAGGCCACCTCGGCTTTAATCTCATCTAACTATGCTGGGGCAGCAGTAGCACCATTAATCATCGTCCCCCTCATTGCTAGTAGCAACTGGCGAACGGCCTTTGGCTGGTTAGGGGCCGCCGGTTTGGTCATCACGTTGGTTTACTACCTGCTGGAACGCCCACTTAAAAGCGTCCACCAGGAGGTTGCTACCCGTCCACATATTAAGTGGCAGAGCATCGACCGCCGCGTATGGGCCTTCGTGGTAATTGGTTTAGCCTTAAACGTCATCACCAAGGGCTTAGAGACGTGGATGCCCGTCTACTTTTTGAAAGAACAGGGTATTAATCTGAAAAGTCTGGCGTGGCTGGTCCCACTACCGGTTATTTCCGGTGGGATTGCCGCCTTCAGTGCCGGTTTCATCATGGTCCACTTCTTTAAGCACCGGGAACGCTGGCTGATTATCGCTGCTTCCTTTTTAACCCTGGTCTTCATGTTTGGCTTATTCAAGTCTTCATCACTAGTTGCTATCGTTAGTTTTGAAGTATTAATCTACTTCGTCAAGTCCCTAGCCTTTACCGGAATCTTCAGCTTCACGGCCCAGATTCTTTCCGAAGAGAGCTACGGGTCGTCGATCGGAATCGTTAACTTCGGTGGTCAACTAGGTGGTTTCATCGGTCCCCTCCTCATTGGGTGGATCGTTCAACTAACCACTTCCTACTCTGCGGCTTTCTTCGGCCTAGTAATCAGTGCCGTAGTTGCCGTTTTGGCCTGCCTGTTTATTCGCAAAGCATAAAATAATCTCCCCCAGCTGTTAGCCCTAACAACTGGGGGAGATTTTATGCTATTCAGCTTTATGTTCCACCGGGTGCTCAATCCGGTAAATGTCAAAGAAGTATTCACAAATCGTCTTAACCACCGCGTATGCTGGGACACAGAGGATCATCCCCGCAATTCCAGCGATGTGACCAGCCGCCAGCAAGAGCAAGATGATCGTTAACGGGTGGATTTGCAAGGTCTTCCCAATGATGTTGGGGTAAATCACGTTCCCGTCAATCTGCTGGACAATCAACACCACGATAATCACGGGAATCAGCTTGCGGGGCGCCATCGTCAACGAAACGAACAGCGCCGGCGCAATCCCGATGTAGGGCCCGATGTAGGGAATAATATTACAAAGTCCGGCAACAATCCCGAGAACCAGTGCTAGTGGTTGACCGATTAAGATGTAACCTAGCGAGGTAAAGACCCCCACGAACAGGCACTCAATCACCTGTCCAGCAATGTAAGCTGACAGGGTATTATTCATCTTGCCAAGTAGCTGGTCGACCTCCTTGGCGTGGTGTGGTGACAACCACCTTTGAATGCTGGGCCCGAGTTTAGAACCATCCTTAAGCATGTAAAAGAGCATGACTGGAACCGTAATCGTCACGACCGTTATGTTCGTCACGGCGTTCACCACGTCCCCAATCCGGGAGGACAAGCCCTTCAAGACGACCTGGGCATACTTGGCTAACTGGTGGTCAAACTGCCGGTAATATGAGGACAGGTCCACGTTCTTCAGCGCCGAATGCTGGATCGTTTCGTTTAACAGTTTTTGCAGGCCACTAGCCGTTTGGGGCAAGTGGGTCACCAGGGACGTCATTTCCTTGACCACAGGCGGGATCAACGCCGCTAAGCCCCCCGCAACAATAAGGAGTAAAATCAATACCAGCAGTAGGCTCGCGACACCGCGGTTAATGTGAAACCGCCCGAGGCGAACCTTTAAAAGTAATTTCAAAATCGGGTTCAACATGTAATATAAGAAGCCCGACAAGATCAATGGTACAAAGACCACCGAAATAAAGGTTAAAAAGGGCTGAAATATAAACTGGATCTTAGTGCACACTAATATTAGTGTGGCAACCAATAACAATAGAATTGGCCAGAATAGCCAATGGTAATATCTCTCTTTCAAAGTATTTCCTCGTTTCTTGGTAATAACTTCCTATATATTACGGCTTTTTGGCCCAAAAGGCTAGGCCCGGCTGTTCCCTGAATAACTGGCCCCGTTTATTAGACATTTGTTACAGTAAACGGCTAACTTTGAATTTAATTATCATTTTATTGACTAAAAGGTTACATAAATATTTCAAACGTGTTACAATAAATGTATTGAAAGAGAACAACAATGTTAAATAACATTGCGGAAGGGGTGCTATTATTATGATGAAGTTAAACAAAAAGGTATTAAACAGTTCATTAGTTGTATTACTTGCTTTAGGGTTAGGCGGTTGCGCTGCCAATAGTGCAACAACGACCCATAAGACTCACGAAGCAACCAGCTCCCAAGTCGTTAAGCAAAGTAGTCACAAGAAGGCTGATAACAAGTCGGCCAAGGCTGCTAGTGAACAATCATCTTCTGTAGCGTCCAGCAGTTCAACTGCCGTATCACATGCTAGCGCCACGACAAAGAGCGCTAATGCAGCAACCGCTGCTAGTTCTTCCAGCAATGTTAATAACAATGTTGCGGTTACACCAGCAAAGGCTGTTAGCCAGTCAACCAGTAGTGTAAAGCAAAACGAACAAAAGCAGCTCGGCCTGGGCGATGTTGCAACTTGGACTGACGCGAAGGGCGTTACCCACCACGTCGACAGCGACGGGATGGATCGTTACACCACTAAGGGTAGTTCACAAGTTCAATACCAAGACTTCTCAGGTAGTCTGCCAAGTGATGCTGTCATCAGTCACCAAAACTAAGGTGACCATAATAGCATTCCGCAAAAAGCCGTTGGGGTTTCCCAGCGGCTTTTTGTTTACAATGGCGCAGTGGTAAAGTCCAGTTACCATCGCGCCGTTCTTTTAAATTCATAAATTCCAATCCTTACCGTAATACCCCAAGCGGAATCATCACGTCAATGTAGTTCTCATTGGCGTCCCTTGTCAATGAGTAGCGGTCAATCACCGTGTAGTGGTCACTTAAACGCAAGTTAGCTGGCAGGTCAATGGTGGCCGTAAAACCAGACTGCCCGGCATTAGCATACTGGCCGCCATAAATTTGAGCCACGTCCCCCCGTTTTTCAGTATCAGTAACCGTCTGCCGGGTGACTTCTTGGTCCCGCGTGTCGTCATAGACGATCAAAGTATGGTAGCCCTTGATCAGGTTCGTTGCCCGCCAACCGCTAAGGTTCAACTGATAGTGACCAGTAGCCGGTTGGACAGCCCAGTGGTCAAGATAACCAGTTTCATTGCCAAGCAAGACCTGGGAAGCAAACCAGTAGTCGGTAAACTGACTACCGTTCCCGTTACCATTTCCTGTCGGCGCCGTGGAGTAACGGCTAATCACGGCGTACCGGTGGCCCGGCAGCAACGTTAACTCGCCTAAGTCACAGCTGAAGTTAAAGCCGGACTGCCCAGCAGTGGCTACTTGGGGGTAAGCCCGCTGAACATCAGGCCGCGCCACGGTTGGCACCTGCCAAGCAGCGATTTGCTGGTTCGCCGTCGTATCGTAAAGAATAATGAAGTGGTGCTGCTCGAACTGACTAACCGCGTTGGCGTGCCAACCGGTAATGTTCAGCTTCCCGTTGGCAATCTTGAAGCCATCCAGGTGCCCCTGGTTACTGTAGTTCCCCTCCGTCAATGGCGCAAACCAGTAATCCACGTAATTACTGTTACCGTCAGCGCTGGCACTATAACGGCTAATCACTTGGAGACGCTGGTTAAAGTTTAGCTTGGCCAGGCTCACATCCACGGCAAAGCCCGACTTTCCGGCCCCATCAACGTTGGGGTAAACATTGGCGACGTCTGCCCGGTTAATCCCATCCTTCACCAGGGTCCGGCTAACCTCACGGCCGTTGCTTAAAACAATGATGTAGTGGTAAGGCTTGTTAGCCGCCTGGTTGGTGGCGTGCCAACCAGTTAAGTGCAGCTGATTGCCGGCAACCGTTGCCCCGTCTAGGCAAGCATAGTTATTGCGGTTGACCGACAGTGGTGCAAAGTCATAATCAATGTAGTCGCCATTATCATCGGCCCGCGCACTATACCGACTGATCAACCGGATACTAGTGGCATCAGCCAGCGCAGAACTAAGGTTGATCTTAACGGCAAACCCAGACTGCCCCGCATTGTAAACATCATGGGCCCGCCGGACGTCAGGCCGCGCCACGTTGGTAATCTTGGCCCGACCGAGTTCGTGACCATCCTGGTCCACCGCGATTAGGTAACGGTAAGGATGGCCCTGGGTCGCATTGGCCGCGTGCCAACCAGTCGCTACTAGCTGACCATCACTAGTCAGGTAAGCCCCATCGAGATTGGCGTAATTCCCCTGGTCGCTAGAATTCCAATAGTCGGCAACGGTACCACTATTGGTGAACTTACTGGTGTTATAGTCGCGACCACTAACCCAAATGTAGTGCATATCAATGTTTTCCAGGTGGAAGGTAAAGTGCTGACCATTCCCCCACCGGCCGTTACCCGGTGAGTAGGTCAACGCAGGGTACAGGGCCATGGTGGTGATCGGTTGGTTATACGTCAAGAAGTTTTGAGCGTGGCCGAAGGTGTCTTCGGCATCGTTGAAGAACATCCCCATGATCCCGTAGTAAACCAGCGCCCGGAGGTCATCCATCGTGGTCACCGTAAAGAGCGGGACTGCATTGCTGACGGCAAAGTCCTTCCCCTTCGCTTGGGCAAACGGCCGCGCAGCGAGGCCGGGAACGTCATCGATGTAGATCTGGAAGGTCGCGATGTTTTCTGACTTTCCTTGAAGGATACTGAAATCATGCCAGTTGCCTTTCAAGAGTGACTCGTCTTTGGACTGGTACTGCAAGGCCATCTGGCGGACCTGATTAATCGTCCCCGCATCCTGGGTAAACGGTTCTTGACCAAATTCAGACCGGGCTTTGTTTACCAACCCCAGGCCGTACCGGTTCATTTCTTCAACCTGGCTGGATGTCAAGTGGTTAATATCGACCTGCTCCTGGGCAGCCGCCGCGTCAGACTGGTAATCGTTGTCATAAAGCCCCTGCTGGGCAACCCGTTGTTCAAAGGCGTTCGCCGCTTCCGAGCTATTAATGTTACGGACCGCATCAAGGGTGTAGCCGGCAGGAAAGTTAATATTTTGAATATTCTGGACCTGGCTTAGGTTATTTGAATATAGGTCCAGGTTATTGACCGTGGTCGATTGGGTCGGCTGTTGGACCGTCACCTGCTGGTTGGTCGTAGTATCAGCCTTAACATTGTTGTCAACAAGCGCCCAGCCAGCGATGGTCGTCACCGCCACGGTCGCAATGATCTTGGCAAGTTTCCCGTTCATATTCATAATCCCCTCCAATTATTAATAATATTGTACTCGGAAAAGCAGAAAAGGGCCATGACTGACCGCAAAATGTCATCGGCACTTAATATTGTTGTTACTTTCTGCCCCCAGCCATTAACTTTCATTATTATTCAGTTAACGGTCATCAATTTTAAGAATCTTGTCCATCATAAATTGTTTTATGCAATAATAGAATCGTTACTATAATTAGGAGGAGATTTGTGATGATTAAACAGCATAGTAAAATGTACAAAGCTGGTAAGAAATGGGTGGTCGCTATTATTTCCGCCACCACTATTTCGATATTGGGGGCTTCCGCGGTTCATGCCGCTACTGAAAATCCGACAACCGTTCCAGCGGTAACTACGACCCAAGTCGCTGCCGCTAATCAAACGACCATTCAGCCCAATTCAAATGCCAACAGTGCCGCGCAAGTTAACGCCGGGCACCTAGATGGTGTGGCTGGCGATGGCCAAGGCAACCTGGTGGTCACTGGCTGGCACGCCAGCAATGAATACCAGCCAGGCACGAAGCAATTTATTATTGTGCTCGATGCCAATAATAATCATGAACTGTACCGTTCCCAGGCCCAGGTGGTTAAACGGCCAGATGTCCAAGCGGCCTACCCACAGGCAGCAATTGCTGAAGATGGTGGCTTTCAGGCCACAATTCCGGCCCAAAGGTTAAACAGTACCAACTCCTACCAAGTACTTTCCCGGTTTACCACATTAAATAATGGTGAGCCAGCTAACGGTAGTAGCGACTACTACTTCCCCGTCATTACCAGCAAGGCCGGTTGCCTAGATACTTTCCAAGTATCGGAAAACAAGATTAACGTTGCCGGGTGGCACGCTGACGACCAGGCGGTAAACGAGCCAACCCACTCCATTATCCTTTACGACCGCACCAAGAACCGTGAAGTTGCCCGGCAACAAGTAGCTAACCTTACTAGTAAGGATGTTGCCCAAGCTGGTATCCTAATGGCCAATGCCGGCCGGTCCCGCTTTACCGCTAACTTTGACCTCACACCGGCGCTGGTTGGTGACCAGCTGGTTATCGTTAGTCGCTACAGTACACCCAATGGTGCTAACCAAGCCGGCCAGTATTCTGACTACTGGTTTAACGACCGGCCATTGACAATTAGTGATAAACAGGCCGCTTGCCTCGACCAGTTCACTGTCGATCGCGCTAACCATCAAATCATCGCGAGTGGCTGGCACGCCGCCGACGCTTCCGCCTTCATGCCTAACCACTACCTAATCTTGTTTGACCAAACCAAGAATCAGGAAGTCGATCGTCAAAAGGCCGCCACCATTAGTAGCCAGGATGTCGCCCAAAACGGCTTTGGTAGTATCGCTAATGCCAACCGTTCACGCTTTAATGCCCGTTTTAATATCAAGGATTCAATGTTAGGTGACCAGTTAGTACTAGTTAGCCGTTATAGTGACGACCCCACTTCTGGTGAAGGCCACCATGCCGATTACTGGTTCAACAACACCGTGAACCTCAACCAAAAGGCGGCCTGGCTAGATAAATTATCCTGGGATGCTGGCAAAGTTGACATTGCAGGCTGGCACGCCGATGATAACGCAGTGGCCTACCCGTACCATTTCTTGATTCTCTGGGACGTGGATAAGAACTGCGAAATTTTACGGACACAGGTGAATAACGTAGCGAGTCCAGATATTGCGCATGTCCATGGTGATATGTTAAATGCCGACCACGCCCGGTTTAGCACCCAGCTTACCCTCCCGATCCAAGACAGTAGCGACTTTATTAAGGTGATCTCCCGCTACAGTAATTCTTCTAATGGTGAGGGGGCCTACTCCCAAGTTTGGATCCCCAACACAGCATTGAATATTCCGGCCTACGATGGGAAGTTCATATATGATGCCCAGGGTAACGGCCACTTAGCCCCTACTGATACGCCTGAACACGTGGCCGCCTTAATTGCCCAATGTGTCCGGACATTCAACCCCCACAGTGACTTGCAACGGGTCCGTCTAGCTGCCCAATACGTTAGTGGCTTTTCAGACTACGCCCGTTACACGATGTCTGGCCCGTACTATTCCAAGCCAATTGGGGTCTTCATTAAGCACGAGTATTCCTGTGCCGGTTCAACCCGGGCGCTAGGACTGGTGCTCAACTATCTTGGCTACCAGTACCGCCACGTTAACGAAAACCTGTATACCCACCAATGGTGTCAACTTTGGATGGACGGCCAAATCGGTTGGGCTGATGGCCAAGTTGGTGAAGCTGGCTATGGACAGCACCCGATTGAAGGCTAATTAACTCATTATTTAATAGCCCGAATCATTAGGTCTTTTCTTACGCGATTTCTGTATAATATTTAGAAAATAAAACGAGGCTGGCGAGAAAACATAGTTTTCTCCCAGCCTCTTATTTTTTGTAAACAAGAACTATTCTTCTATCCCACGCTTAAACGTATCAAAAATCAACTGATCCTTAATTACTTCACGATCCGGAGTTAAATCCCACGGCGAACCTGGTCGATGAGTTTGCTTGCTTAAAAGAGCGGCATTATAATTAATGTAGTCTTCATTAACCTTGTTTAAAAGATCTACAACCTCACCATCTTGTGAAACCAAATTATAGTCGTCCATTACTTCTTTATCTGGTTTATCAATATCGAGAACACTCTGACCATTAAATTCTGCGTGTACTTCCGTTATCAGGGGACCATATTGAAAGTGAACGATTGGTGAAGAAAATAATTTATTCCTGGTTGCGACTAAAAATCTCCCATACGCAATGTAGAGCAGCTTTATAGCCTTCATTTGCGTTAACGGTTCAATATTTAAATCGCTTTCCCGTGCAAAGTAGTTTTCAACTCGTAACCAATTAGCCAACTGTACAGCTGTAAACTTAGGCTGTTCTTTCTGTGATTCAACAACACTATCACTATTAGTTAGATAAGAATTGACTTTTAAAACCAGCTCATCAGAGTAATCATTCTTTTCATCAGCAATATATTGCTGGAGCACATCATCGTTAGCAATCAGTGATTTTAGCAATCTATTATTTGCTTTAGTAGGAAATGCACCAGCCTCGTAAAGTGCGATGGTGTTTGGACTTAACCCAGTTAATTCAGCTAAATTACGTTGAGATAAACCCACTTTAGCACGGTACTGCTTTAACTCTTGTGGCGATAACAGCCCCATCTCATCACGATACTGTTGACGAGCCATTTCAGCAGCTTGATCATCCAGTTCCTTATCTGGAATCAGTTCATTGGTGTTGCTGTCAAAAAGGGCCGGTGCCGTTACCGTGTACTCATGTCCGTTAATGGTATAAGTAGTTGTGAAATTCTTTTGATAAGCCATATAAACCTCCTCCTTTAATTATCAAGATAAAAACTGATGAATACCACTTTTTGACTATTCTCGGTAAATACAAACTTAATGTAATAAGTCTGCCCATCACTAGTTTTAAATGCCCAAACAAATTGTAATGGATTATTTCGATTAGGTTCATGTTTGACGAAATCATTAATGGATAGCTGTCTAACAATTTCCTTAGCTAAAGTTATGGAGACTGGCATTGCCATTCTGTTTTGTCGTTGAACCATGTAAAACCGGTCATGTTTTACAAGAAATTTTAATCTTGCTAGCGCTTCAGCAACCTCCATTACAATCCTCCTAGTATCATTATTGTCTTACTATTATAGCATGCTAATAATGTGTTTACTACTAATTAGTAGCATGATAGCTCTGTCACATTCTCTCTTAGTATGATTAAGATGTTTCAACTTAATATATTTAACACATTTTAATAAGCAACTAGCCCTTGTCAAATCAGCAATCAAATATCTCAACTACTCAAAAATCACCTACTAACATCTGCCAGTGCTTGCCAAATGTGTTAAAACGGTGCCATAAAAAACGAAAAAGCCTGTGGGGCTGTGACATAATCTCTACAGCCTAGTTAAAGTACGAACAGCGCAGTACACAAATGGCCTCCAGTGCCCGGCAAAGCCGAACACTGGAGGCCTATTTGTGCTTCCTAAAGGCTAGCTGCGCGTCGACGGGGGTTCCCTGCCGGCTTGCTACGCTTCGAAAGACGAACTAGCAAGCTAGTTCTATCTCCCACAAGCTTTTAAATTCTTTGCAGTCGCTGCTTTAACAAATTAATTGCCATTGTGGCTGATTACCCACTGTGGGTCGAGCCAGGTCCCGGAACCGGTAGCGGCACTCGGGTCTGACCAGCTTGGTTGGAAGGAGTGCGAGAGGTCCATTCCGTAATTTGGACTGGTGTTGATTCCCAGGTGCAAGTGACTGGTATTCCGCCAGCCGATTACCTGACCAGGATAAATGATCTGACCAGGGTTAACCGCGATCTGAGCCCGGGTTTGGAAGGCTTCCTGGTAGACATAGAGGTAACGGCCATCCCAGGCGATGATGTACCACCACATCGTCTCACCGTTGCTATTCCGGCAGGTGTTAACATCCAACACCTTGGCACCGTGAACGGCATGCACTTCTGAACCAGGGTGGTCGTAAGCACCGAAGTCGAGGCCGTCGTGGTAGTAGTTCCGCCGGTCATTACCCGGATACTCACTCGTCCGCTTGTAGCTAGAGTAACCGAAGGACTGACCAGGAGCGAAGGAGCCCCGTCCAGCGGCTGGGAATGGCCAGGACCAACCGTCATTTTGTTGTTGGGCCCGGGCAATCCCGTCACTGCCGAAGTTGTAACAGTGACCATCAACGTAATTTACCCCGGTGTACATC
>DXAF01000020.1 GCA_019117185.1 Candidatus Limosilactobacillus intestinipullorum
ATGAATTGATTCAGATTAACTGGTATCTGAATTCACGGCCTCTCAAATGTTTGAACTGGCGAACTCCAATTGAGATCTTTTTGCTTAATCTGCGTCATTAAATTTGTTCAAGTTATTTATTGCAATCTGCCGTTTTTCTAACTTAATTTTACAAACCGGGTCTAAAGACCTTAATGAGAAATTAGGCAAGTGCGTAAATAATGACTGCGTTGAGGATACAGGCCATGGCGGTCACAGCCGGATCACCACCAATTCCCTTAGCAACCGGCATGGCCACCGCAGTCGTAGCCGCTTGTGGTAACATTGCCGCAGTTGAAACCCGGGAAAGGCCAAATAATTTAGCCGTTCCTTGAATCAAGAAGAGGGCAATAAAACCTCCGACAAATAATGTCAAAATTACGTCCAGCCAGTATTTCTTAAAAACATCGTGGCGCTGGTAAAGTGGAATTGCGAAGGCCATTGTTGCCGGGTTCAGGAACCAGAAAATTAAGTTACCGCCCGGCTGGTAAAATTTCTTATAAACTGTGACAGTGGATGAACCAGTAACCTTAGCCCAAATGATTAGAATTGCAATGCCTAATACCATGCCGACTAATAGGAGCGTAAAAAGGGAAAAGCCATTGCTAGCCTTAATCCCGATCAGGTAAACAAGTAGTGAAATAAAAATCCCGGTAAACGGTAAGGTCAGGTTGGTAATCATCGTACTAGTCATTGTCAGTATCCCCCTTATCTGTCTTGAAAAGCTTATGGTGCAGGCCGATAAAGAAGACCCCCACATAAGCAATTACGGCTAATAAGATAATGGTCGAGATGATGATCACAAATACGTCTTGTAGCCCTTCTTTTTTCATCAAGTCCAGGTTGCCGGCGAGTTGAATTCCTGATGGCACAAATAAGAAGGCGATTAAACTAATCATAAAGTCGCCCAATTTTTCCACCTGTTCTAATTTAACAATCTGGCCGGCCAATAAAATATACAGTAAAATCATGCCGATTAACGGTGTGGGAACCACAAAGCTCTTCGGAAATAGGTCGGAAATTAACTGGGCAATGAATAAGATCGCTGCAAAAATTCCCATTTGGACTAAAATGGGCACTGCCGCTTTTTTATCGTTTTCCCTTTTCGTGATAATCCTCCTAAACATAATTGAGGTGTTTAGGCATTAACGTTAATATCATTTATCACAGTCTATTTTACTAGCCTACTTTAAAATGGCGCCGCTTTCATTGTCGAATAACCCAAATTGGTGCCAAAATACCCTCAGCAGTATCTAAAATACCATCGTACCTGAAGCCAACTTTGTTTATCTACCAAATCGACGGCCAGCATCCGCGAAAAAACGAATGCTGGCCGCCATGTTATTAGCTTTCCATCTAATTATAATCTGAGAGCCTGCTTGCTCGTGTTGACGTAAGAACGACTGACGGGGAGCTTACTTCCATCCGTTAGTGTCAACTCATAGGTATGGTTAAAACTGGGCTGTAGTTCCGTTACAGCGTTTAAATTTACAATGAAGCTCCGGTGAATCTGCAAAAATTCTGGTGACTGCAACTGCTTATAGATATTAGCAGGGGTTTGGCGACTAATAACCTTCTGCCCGTCACTGGTCCAGATATTTATAAATCCTTATTGAGCCTGGACGTAAAGGATCCGCTTCTTTTGTAAGACAATGGTCCGGTCATCGTTTTGAATTGAAATTCGCGGATTTTGGCTGGCTCGGATGGCCGCCGAATTTGCTCGCCGGGTAGCCGTTTTTCGCCTGGCTACCCGCTCGATTGCCTCGTTTACCCGTTCAGCCGAAAAGAGTTTTAAGATATAATCAACGGCGTCGGCAGCAAAGGCAGCCAGTGCGTATGAGTCATAGGCGGTAGCAAAGACGATTTGTGGCCGGTCGTCAAGTGCCTTTATCTTTTCCGCTAGGGCCATTCCATTGCCATCCGCCAGCTTAATATCCAAGAAAACCATATCTGGATGACTATTTCTGACTTGCTCTTCCTCTTCCAGGATCCCATCCGCCTCAATTATTTCGGTAACCTCGTCGTTCTCCTGAATCAAGTAATGAAGTTCGTCCCGGGCCAGTGGTTCGTCATCAACGATTAAAACTTTCATTAACTACACCTTCCTTAACATGGTATGGCAAAGAAATTTTTACCTTGGTTCCCTTGTTACCAGTGGTAATTTGTAAGGCGCTCTGGTCGTCATATAAGCCGACTAATCGCTGGTTCAGGTTATACAAGGCGTTTCCACTTCCCTTTGCAGATGTCAGGGGCTTCTTCCCTAAATTAGGGAGTAATTCGGGCCTAATTCCGATCCCGTTATCAACGACCTGAATCTCTAGGCGGTCTGTTACTTTTTGCAGCGTTATTCGCACATTATTATCAACCTCCGTGCGCCAAAGGCATGTTTAAAAGCATTTTCAACTAATACCTGAATAGTAAATGGTGGGAGGCAGACACTATCTGTAACTTGCTGGTCAAAGGCAATCTTATATTTCTGTGGGAAGCGTATTTGCTCTAATTCAAGGTATGCGTCAACCTGCCGTCTTTCCTGACCAAGAGTAATTTCTGTTTCGCGTGCGCCAATTAGGTTGGCCCGGAAGTAATTACTCAGTTGTAGTAAAAGTTCGCGGGCCTTATCCTGGTTACGACGTAAAACGGCGCTAATCGTATTGATCGCGTTAAAAAAGAAGTGTGGATTTATCTGGGCCTGGAGTGATTTTATCTTAGCATCACGCACCAGCTTAGCCTGTACTTCCGCTTCACCCAGTGCAATTTGATTAGAAAAAATCTCACACAAGCCAGTTGCTAGCTGGACTTCAACCGGCGTTAAGTGCCACTGGTCGGTATAATAGTTCCAATCACCTCATTATCAATCCGTAGGGGAGTCATAATGGCAGCTTCAAGGGGGCAGTTGGCGTTACTACAACCGATTACCTTACTGCTATTGGCGACCTTAATTTGCCCCCGCTTGATGACACTACTTGATAATGCTGTTTCGACCGGTCTGCCGGGGATGTGGTGGTCGTCACCGGCCCCGACGTGGGCAAGAATTTGGTGACGATCGGTAATACTAACTGCATCGAAATTAGTATATTTCTTGATAATTTTTACTACCTGCTGCGCCGACTCACTCGTTAATCCCTGCCGAAAATAAGGTAAGGTCTCGTTAGTTAGCTGGAGGACCGAATGGGTTTGGGTTGCCCGGAGTTCTTCTTCTTGATGAAGATACATTGAGACAATTGATAGGAAAATCGATGTTCCGAGCGAATTGACCAGAATCATTGGTAGGGCAATATAACGGACTAATGGCCAACCGGTTGGACTAAAGAGTAGGATAAAGAGCATCTGAATACTCTCCATTATGATTCCCACAATAAAGCCATGCCATGGTGTCATCACCTTAAAATAGCTTTTACGATCGTGGTATAAGAAGCCGGAAAGTGCACCAATTAAAATAGAACTTGGTACGTAAAACCACCCCTGGAGTGGTGCCACCCCCTGTATAATCCGGTGAACTCCCGTAATGGCACCTACTAGGCTCCCTACCCAGGGGCCACCAATAATTCCCGCAACGGAAACAGCGAGAATCCGGGCGTTGACAATCGAATCATTCACCGGAATTACGGTTAAAATGGCCTTATTATGTAGGTGATTATTAACATCAATTTCAATTCCCGTCATATTGGCCATAATGGCAAAGATTGAAAAGAGTAAAATTAGCTGCACCCTAGCACTAATTGCACGGTTAAATAACAGGCGGCGAAACGGTGGTACAACTCACTAATAGAAATGCGAGGATGATAATGAGCCCTACCCGTTCGGCCATGAGAATTGTTAAGTATAGCATTTGATACTCCACTTTCTCCAACCCTTTTCGCCAACAACAAACGCTATGTTAAGCATAGCATAAAGCCGGATTTAAGAAGCCTGATTTTTGTTACCTATCTCTTGCTGCTACATCATAGAAAGAATCCTAAAGGAGAATTAGCAGTAATAAACCGATTTTTACAAAAATATCAAAAAAGAGCAAAAAAGGCTTTACGAATCGTCAATTGATTGGTATTATTATAAACGTTCGCTGGTGAGCAACATAAATTATCTTCGGGAAATAGCTCAGCTTGGTAGAGCACCTGGTTTGGGACCAGGGGGTCGCAGGTTCGAATCCTGTTTTCCCGACTTCAATAAAAAAGACTGAGCAAGTTGCTCAGCCTTTTTTCGTTTAAACTCTTGATTACTGGTTGGCAACGATCAACGGTTGGTAAACCTCGTCAAACCATTGATGGGCCCGTAGCAAGTCTACCTGCCCCTCGTGTTCCCAATCAACCGGTTCAATTAGGTTATCAGCAACCGTAAACAGTCGTTGCCGGCCCTTCACTGGAAATGGTTCGATGTGATAAGAAAGGCCCGTTTGAAACGGCGAAAAACGCGAGCCATAACTACCATCTGGAAAATGGTAGATTTCTTCCAGGTTCATTACGCATAACGCGTGTCCCGCCAAGAAACCCTTCGTTTTCCTGGCACCAGCACAGATCAATAACGGTCTGCGATGGTCTGTTTTCCATGACCGGTACTTTACCAGCTTATCACCCCACGCAATCGCAGCAGTATTTTCTGGAATAATGCCTTCATTTTTAGCGCTGCCCCGCTGAATGACTCTGCTTAATCAGCTGCATGATCAGATAATCACGGGCATCGTTTACCGACATGCGGACACCATTAATAGTAATCGGGCCCTCTTCTAACTTGGCCGCGTCCACTTCATCCGTCATCACCTTATCGGTTAGTTCAGGAGTCACCTGATAATAGCGATCCAATAGCTCAGCGGTCGATAGCTGACGGAGAACCTCAGCATAGGCTTGATCTTTTGTACTCATTTTTAATTACCCCTTCCTCCATATAGAACCATTGTACACTTTTCCTGCCATTTCGTCTTATAATAAAACTAGCGTATACAAGGAGGAATAAGATGGAAGCAGATAAGTACCTACCATTAATTCAAGAAGAACTCAAAAAGTTACCAGACTATGTCAATGAATACTATCTCGGTACTAATCATGCCGTTACTACAACTTACCAATATTTAACGGAAATCCGCCGTTTCTTTAACTGGCTTCGCGTCAGTGGCTTATCTACTGCCGAGGAAAATACAGCAATTAGTACCAAAACCCTAGAAAAACTTCGGCGTAGCGATATTATGCTCTATATCGACCACCTACGCCACACCACCAATGCTCAGGGGCGCTTAAACTCGCCAACTTCTATTAACCGTTCCATCAACGCCTTGCGTTCTCTATTCAAGTTTTTAACGGTAACGGCGGATGTCAACGATGGTGAGCCATACTTTTACCGGAATGTAATGGCTAAGATTGACTCACTTAATGATACCAAGACGTTAAACTACCGTGCGCACACGTTAGCCGCCCACATGTACCGCGGCCAAATGAAGTTTGACTTCATTGATTTTATCAAGAATGGTTACCCACAAAAGTGCGATAAACGGGCCTTACCGGCCTTTAAAGTTAATAAGGAGCGCGACATCGCAATCATTGCCCTAATCTTAGGCACCGGTGTCCGGGTATCGGAAGCGGCCAACGTTGACCTAGCGGACTTAAATATGAAGCAACGGCTACTGGATGTTATTCGTAAAGGTGGGCAAAAGGATTCCGTTCCGATCGCACCTTGGGCCATTCAATACATCCAAGACTACCTTACTATTCGCGCACAACGTTACCACGCCTTAAAAAAAGATACCGCCTTCTTTTTAACGGTCTACCATGGTCAAACGCGGCGGATGACAGCCAATGCTATCGAGCGGATGGTCAAAAAGTATTCGACCGCCTTTGGCCACCCCTTGACCCCTCATAAGCTTCGCCACACCCTGGCCTCCGAAATGTATGAAGTTACCAAAGACCAAGTATTGGTTGCCCAGCAATTAGGTCAAAAGGGCACCTCGGCCACCGACCTTTATACGCACGTTGATCAAAATCAACAGCGAGCGGCCCTAAATAAAATTAGTAATCATGACCAAAATGAATAGTTCTACCTAAAGTAGCCCGCGAGAAACTGAAATTAGTCAGTTCCTCGCGGGCTGTTTCTTATGCTAATGACAATTAGCTCTCAGACGTAATCAGCTGATGACTTACCCGTCAATAATAATTTCAGGTCGTCTGAGCGGCAATTACCAATTTTAGCGTCTTTTTAACCATTTAATGGTTTTCGTAAGACTCTTTTGATAAAAGAGTCTTATTAAGATAGGTAACAAACGTTGATATAACAGCATTTAAAAAGGATGTAAAATCATGTAAGACTGTTATATAATTTTATTGTAAAACAATCTTACGTTAAATCAGCTAATCTTAGCCGTAAAAAAGGAGCTTTTTAAGAAGTATGTTATACAATGCAGCATTAGTTTTAGAAGGTGGCGCCTTCCGTGGTCAGTACACTGCCGGGATTATCGATACCTTTCTCGCCCACCACATTGAATTTCGCAGTGTCATCGGTGTCTCTGCAGGATCACTAAATGGGGTTAACTTTGTTTCCAAGCAATACGGCCGGGCTGCCAATATCAACATCAACCACCGGCACGACCGGCACTATATTTCAATGACCCGGGTCTTTCGAAAAGAGATCATCAACCTTGACTACCTATTTGAAGACCATGGCTACTCCTGGGAAAATTTTAACGAACGGGCATATAAACGGTCAGCTTCACATTTTACCGCCGTGGCTACTGCCCTACGGACTGGGAAGGCGGTCCTCTTTACCGACCCGACCGGTGACCAATTAACCCAGGCGCTCAAGGCCTCTTCTTCGATGCCCTTCTTGTCTAACCCCCAGGAAACCAGTCAAGGGCCCTGCCTAGATGGTGGGATAGCAGATTCCATCCCTTATGACGTTGCCCAGCAGCAAGGCTACGATAAGATCGTTATTGTCCGGACCCGTGACACAAAATACCGCAAAAATCCGTCCAGTCGAGCCGTTCGTGAACTCTACCACCGGATTTACAAGGACTACCCACAGTTTGCCCAAGCGGGGATTGACCGTCCCCTGGTCTATAACCGTCAGGTTGCCACAATCAACCAATTGGCTAATGAAGGTCGCGTTTATAATATTGCTCCAAAGTCACCAATCAAAATCAAACGGGTAGAAGGTAACATTAAAAAGATCCGCAAATTATACGAACGGGGGAAGAAGGAAGGTGAGGAATACCTACCAGGCCTCATTCGTTACCTCGGACAATAGAAGGAATCAATATTATGTCAACTAAACAGCAAAAGCGTGTTTATATTCCTAAAAATAAAATTAACGGCCAGGTAAAGGGCCACAAAAAGATTTGGGTAGAAAACGTTAAGTTTTTAACTCTTCCGGAGTATGAGAAGCTGCGGACCACCATCAAAGAATCTTCCCGTCCTGAATTAGTCAACCGCAATCTCTTATTAATTGCCATTGCTCTCAATAATGGGCTCCGGGCTTCAGACGTGGTTACCCTCCGTGTCGGTCACGTTCTCAATAAGACTAAGACTCGGGTAATTGAACAAAAGACTGGTAAGGCCAAGACCCTCTTTTGGAATAACTGCCTAGCCGAGATTATTAACTACCTAAACGACCTAAACTACCATGACGAAAATGACTACCTTTTCCCCGGGCGCCAAAACGGTCACTTTTCGGTACATGGTTTTTACGAAATGCTTCAACGGATGGCCCGCAAGACCGGCGACCCGAAAATCGCCGCCAAAATTGGCACCCACTCCTTTCGAAAGACGTTTGGCCGGCAATTATATAAGAAGGGGGTTAATGTTGAAATTATTTCACAACTCTTTAATCACTCCTCGGAACGGAATACCCGGCACTATCTGGGAATTGAACAAGAAGACCTGGACAAGGTCGTTCAAAACTTTAAATTTGAGTAGTTTCCAATCGCAATATTATGTTAACTAGATTTTAAAGTGTACGAATTGTATACTAATCATAATTGAATAGTTCATATTACATTAGGGGTGTCCATTTGCTGGGCTGAGATGCAGTTAGAGCTGCGGACCCTAGAACCTGTTGAGTTCACACTCGCGCAAGGAAAATGTTACTAATTACCCCCGGGCTGTGGCAAAGCAATGTTTTGTCATAGCCCTTTTGCCTTATTAAGGAGGCTTTCAATGTCCAGACAATTCATTAAACTACTACGTACCCATCAGCCAATTACCTTTACGGTTGCTAACACCGTCACCAGTAGTAAGGTGGCTGACGCCCTCGGTGCACTTGGTGCTTCCCCAATTATGTCAGTAGAAGTTCAAGAAGCACGCGAATTAGTAAAGGTCGCCCAAGCCGTGGTTCTTAACTTGGGGACACCGACCAAGCAGCTCAAAACTGAATTGGCAACCGTTGCCCAAGCAGCCAACCAGACCAACACGCCTCTCGTTCTCGATCCCGTTGCCTGCGGTAGTACCGCTTTCCGCTTACAACTTGCCCGTCAACTCCTTATCACCCATCATTTTACTATCATCCGGGGAAATGCTGGTGAAATCGCTAGTCTCGTCGGGATTGACTGGCATAACCACGGGATTGATGCAGGAATTGGTCACGATGACCCAAGCGCAATTGCGAAACGCTGTGCTATCAAGTATCAGACAACGGTCGTCTTATCAGGCGACCAGGACATCATCACCGATGGCCAACAAGTATTCAAAAACTCCCAGAGCACCCGGTGGCTAACGGTTAACGTGGGCGCTGGCGACATTTTATCTAGTGTTATCGGTGCCTTACTGGGCGTTGGCGCAGACCCACTGACGGCCGGTCTAATCGCCTGCCGGATTATAACCACAGCTGGTATCCGCGCCGGTAAGGGGGCCACGGGGCTTGGTAACTGGCAAGCCCATTTTTTAGACGAACTATCCCGCATATCCGACAAAGACTTAGCAATATAAAATAGGAAGGGCTAGTTAAAATGATCAATGATTTTCCACAGGCATTAACGATTGCCGGTACTGATAGCGGCGGTGGTGCCGGTATCGCCGCCGATTTCAAAACGATGCAAGAACGGGGCGTCTTCGCAACAATGGTTGTGGTTGCCGTAACCGCGCAAAACACCCTGGGGGTCCAAGACGCACTCCCCATTCCGGCCCAGCTAATTGATGAACAGTGTGCTTCCTTAGCCGCAGACCTTAAAATTCGCGCCTGTAAGACGGGGATGCTTGCCGATCCTACCCGAGTAATGGCGGTGGTCAACAACTTGCGCCGTTATGACTTTGGACCGGTAACGGTGGACCCGGTGATGATTGCAAAGGGCGGTGCCAAATTGCTCAGTGATGACGCAATTGCCACGGTTCGGGACCACTTACTTCCCTTAGCAACCCTCGTTACCCCTAATCTGCCCGAAGCAGAGGAGCTAACGGGGATGAAGATCCAGACTGAAGGCGACATGATTAGCGCGGGAAAGCTCCTCCAGTCCATGGGCGCCCAAAATGTGTTAGTTAAGGGTGGTCACTTCGCCAGTGCTGATGAGGCCAATGACTTTGTCCTCCTCGCCAACAGTAAAAGTTTCTGGTTGACTGCTAAGCGGGTACCAACCGCCAATACCCATGGCACCGGTGATACCATCTCCGCTTATATTACTGCCGAACTAGCTAAGGGACACTCAATGGAATCCGCAATCCGGACTGGCAAGGCCTATGTCGAAGCCACAATCCGTAACGGGATTAACGTGGGCCATGGTCACGGTCCCCTGAACCATTGGGCAAAGATTGGTGGTGACAATGATAAAATTTAACCCGCAGTGGCTCCAGGCCTACCTCGTTGGTGGGACCCAGGACGTCGGCCATGATCCGACCCAGTTCCTCAAAAAGGTCGAATTAGCAATGGCAGCTGGTATTACTGCCTTTCAGTACCGTGAAAAGGTCACCTCACGTCTAAACGCCACCAAACGGTTTGCAATCGCCCGACAATTACGAACACTGACCCACCAGTACAAAATCCCACTCTTTATTGATGACGATGAGGAACTGGCCTTACGGGTCGATGCCGATGGTGTCCATGTTGGACAAAGGGACCAGCGGATTGAGCAAGTAATTGACCGGGCTGGCGGTCGGCTGATGATCGGCTATTCCTGCAACACCTCCCAACAGATTGCCAAGGCTAACCGACTACCGGCTATTGACTATATTGGCACTGGTCCGGTCTTCCCCACCACTTCAAAAGCCGATGCCGATCCCGCCCTGGGACTCAACCAATTATGCCAATTAAACCACCTTAGTGTTCATCCGGTAGTCGCAATTGGCGGAATTACCAAAGATAACCTGGTTGCCACCCTGCAAACTGGTGTCGCGGGGGTGGCCGTAATTTCAATGATTCTGAAAAGCGATGATCTTCGGACAACGGTTAAAAAGATGCGGGCTGCTTATAATCACCGCAATTAGGATTATGTAAACTAAGTTAATAAAAAGAGGGAGTGACAAAACTCCCTCGGATAGTTAAAATGCTACAACGTAACACACGAAGGACCTTTAACGTTCGAAAAAAGCCAAACGCCAAAGGTCCTTCGTACTTTCTAAAGGCTAGCTATGCGTCGACGGAGCCTTCCCCGCAGACTTGCTGCGCTTCGCAAGACGAACTAGCAAGTTAGTTCCGCCTTACTCCCTTTATTACTGTATCAAGTTTATGGATTTATGTTAACTGCCCCACTGCATTGCTAATGCGGTCCCCACCGTCACTAACAACTGGAACAAGTGTCATTATAATGATTTAGCACCACTGCCGTCAAATCTGTAAAGGACACTAATTCTGCATTCAGTGGTTAGGATGCGTTCAAATGATAGCATCCTACTTGTGTCAATTTGCCGATAACACAGCCTCAAGGTTATTAAATCTGTTATTAATAGTTACTTATTCGCTAAAGAGCTCACTTTTCACTTATCACCAGCAAAAAATCTGACAGCCATCAAATAATAAATAATTAGATAAATACGCATAACGCAGTACACAAACAACCCCCAGTGCCCGGTAAAATTGCCGAACGCTGGAGGTTAGTTACACGTGCCGAAGGTGTACTCCCGGCTTGCGGTGAGTTGAAAAGCAACCTTCAATAACATAGTTTCCGAATAAGTTTACTAGCTGCCTTAACATTAGTTGACCAGTCTTCGTTACCAGTCTCTAACAGCAACCGTGCCGCGTTTAGTAGAATGCATAGCTCGGCAATGGACATGCGGTTAAGGTAGGTGATGCGCCGTTCAACCCGCTTTACTGGTACCTCATCACCGGCAATCATGTCCAGGAGGTCCTCACGAAAGTCCTCCATCTTTGCCATCAATGCAGTCCGCTTTGCCTGACTACTGATCCGCTGAAAGTACTTACGGTTAAACATTCTCCGCACCTCGGGGAAGGAGCTGACTACTTCTTCTTCGAGCCCGTGATAAAGGCGCAAAATCAAAACAATGATCTCGGTTCGCTCCGCCTGGTCACTAACTGTCCGCAGTTGGGGACTCGTGGCCAGGCTACTAGTCGTCTCCAAAATACTTATTAGCAGCTGTTTTTCAGCCTCCGCGATTTGCTCACCTAAAATTTGTTGGCCTTCTTGGTCACTATAAACATCGAGTCGGCATAATACATGGCCATTAAAAACATAATCGATCCGATGGTCAGTCATCTGAATTTGTAAGCGATTAACCCGGCCAGCAGGTGCGTGTTTTGCATTCCACTTCTTAAAGAACTTTGCCAACCGGGCGCGTAGGTCTCTGTATTCCATCTTCGTGAACCTCCATCTCTGTTCACGACACCCCTTTTGTCTTTATTATACCTTGTCAACTAGTTCGAATACAGAAAAGAAGACTAAGGAAAAAGAAGCTGGGAAAAACACTAGACATTCGCTTTTTTCCGTGATTACTGTGTAATATTTAGAAAAGAGGCTGGTGAGAAAACAAAGTTTTCCCCCAGCCTCTCGTGGTAGGCAATCACTCTACCGTTTTCAATAATAGCAATCTTTTACTAATTTCTCAATAAGTAAAACGATTTTTTAGAACTTTACTGGTGGCTATTGCTACGGCAACCCCCAACGTTAAAGGTAGTAGCGCGCTATAGTCAAGGTGACAGACCTCAAGTAGCATAAACAATGCCATCAAGGGGGCCTGCTGCGAAGCCGTTAAGAAGAAGGTGGCGCCTAATACCGCCGCCTGCCCCAACGTAAAGCCCGGTACCAACTGTGCATAAAGGGCACCGACAAAGACACCGACCACGGCACCAGCGGCAATCGATGGCGTCAGTATTCCCCCATAGCCACCGCACTTAATCGTCCCTAACGTAACCGCTACCTTAGCAACCAAGCCGAATAAGAGAAGCAGAAATGCTGATTCACTAACCTTTCCTGTGTTCATCGCTAGCTGGGCAAGTCCCCGACCGTTCCCCATTACTTGGGGGTAAAAGCTAGCAATCCCCCCGGCAAGAAGCGATAGCAACGGTAGCTGGACTAAAACATTTCTAGTTACCGCCCGGTGCCGGCTAGCGGCAGTAACCCCCGCTTTAAACAATGTTCCGAGGGCCCCATTTATTAACCCCAAAATTAGGGCTAGTGGCACAAGGGCTAGACCAAAGTGCCGGTTGCCCACTAGGTAGTAAGGCTGGTAACCTTTAACAATCGAGCCAATCATGGTGGCAATTACGGACATGGTTAGGCTAACGGCAACTACCCTGGCGTTTACTTTCCGGTAGAGTAACTCAATACAAAAAACTGCGCCGGTTAATGGTGCAATGTAGACACCGGCAAACCCAGCGCCCGCCGCAGCTGCAATAATCATCTTCTGGTCCTCTTTGCTAAGGTGCCAATGTGAATGGGTGCCAAAGGAATTGGTCCATTTTTGGGCAATCGCTGTCCCGGCTTCTCGTGGCGCTAGTTCACGACCAATCGAATTTCCCGTACCAACGAAGAAGATCTGGGTGCAAACGTGGACCAGCGTTTTGCCAAGGGGCATTGTCTTTCCGGCGACCGCTTTAGAGATCCCAACCGGGTGGTAGTGGCGCTGCAGGAAATACCAGATAACGGCCGCAATAATTCCACCGATCAGGACGGCCAAAAAACGCCGAACGGGCGCCGCACTAATGTCGACCGGGACCAGGTTAGTTTCCTGAAAGTGGAGAAAATAGTGCTCGGTCAAGTCTAAGAACATGCTTAAGAGTAGTGAACTACACCCCACAATAATCCCCAGTACCACGGTTGTCGCTGCCAACGCAACGTCATTACTTTTTCCCTTCATTTTGCACCGCCTCTCAGTTAAATTAATCGGCCTTCATTTTATCATGCTCACATAATAATCGCCAAAGTTTGGTAGAATAGAGGAGGATTTTCAAAGGAGTCGGACAAAATGACGAAAAATGAGAAAAGACGACTGGAATATGGTGGGGGATGCTGGCTGCTCTTTGCCGAATTTCTCTTGGCAATTGTAACCAGACAAGCATGGATCAGTACTTTTGACCAGTTTGGCTACCAGCTAACACAGCCAACTGAGCCGTTGAAAACTACCGTGATGGAGCTAATTACCAAGTGTGGGGACCCGTTTACCCTCCAAGTTGCTACATTAATTTTAATGGTGTTACTCTGGTGGCGACGACGGATTGCGGATAGCCTGTGGTTTGGTGCCCTTAACTTTGTTGGCTATACCCTCGTAATCATAATTAAATACACGGTTGTTCGACCGCGACCCAGTAACCGGCTCGTGCAAATTGGCGGGTACAGCTTCCCCAGTGGGCACACCTTTGCGACTACCGTTTTTGTATTAACACTGGTCGCCCTTATTAGTCCCCGCCTTCATCGCCAGTGGCAACACTGGCTGTTATCAGGGTTGGCTGTCATTGCCATCCTACTCATTATGTACACCCGTGTTTACCTGCGGGTCCACTTTGCTAGTGACGTGTGCGCCGGGCTTTTACTAGCGACGGGCTGGTGGTTAATTACCAACGCGGAACGCCACCGGTGTGCTGAGTGGTTGTTAAGACCATTTGATGACTTTTATTGTTAAGGTGGGTAGTGTTTGCATAGTTAGAGTAAATTATCACTAGAAATTAGTTTGCCCTTCCCTCCGTAAACAGTTAAAATTGGTTACGGATTATTATTTTTTGAGGTGACAACGATGGAAAATTTCCTTTTAGTGGCCCTAACCGTAATCTTTTTGATCGAAAGCTTCGCTGAGATCCGGTTGTTTGGTGAAGTACGGACCATCTTTCCTAAGTCTGGTCGGGCTCAACCGACTAAGCGGGTCGCCCGGATTCTTAAAATCGAGAACCAGTGGAGCTGGATATCATGGATCTTCCTCTTACTCCTGTTCGTTCTTCCGGACGTCTATATCTTCCTTTTGATCTGCATCATTACCCTAATCGAAACGTGGGTTGTCTACGAGCTCCAGAACGCTAAGAATTACGCACAAAACATTAATAGTAAGTAACAATAAAGCGGCTGATGAGAAGGACTTTACCTTTCTTATCAGTCGCTTTTTAGCCACTTCATTTTCTAGCTGGCGTAGCCTCATTACCAAGGTAGTTAACCATCTTTAAGAAATTATCGACGTCTAGACTAGCACGCCCGATGAGCACCCCATCGATATCGGGCTTTGCCATTAAGTCCTTAATGTTATCGGGATTAACACTGCCCCCATAAAGGATCCGGATTTTATCGGCAATCTCGTAAGTGTAGTTGTCGGCGATGGTCCGGCGGATGGTCCGACAGCCCTCTTCAGCGAGGGCGACGTTGGCGTGTTGACCGACCCCCACCGCCCAGCTTGGTTCATATGAGATGACGACATTGCGGATCTGGTCGAGAGAGACACCATGGAGGACGCTCATCAGTTGCTGGAAGACGTAGTGAATCTCGCCATTGACCTCCTTTTGCACCATGGTCTCATCGGTACAGATGATGGGGGTAATTCCCATTTGAAGGGCTGCATTAACTTTCCGGTTAACGGCTTCGTTGTTTTCGCCAAACAGACGACGGCGTTCAATATGGCCCAGCATTACATAGTCAGTTCCAAGGTCGCGCAGGCCCCGCAGGCTCAGTTCGCCGGTGAAGGGGCCGTTGTATTCGGCTGCAGCATTTTGGGCGATTATTTTGAGGCCAGAATTACCAGCCGCCTGGGCCATGCTATATAAGGAAAAGGCCTGGGGCGCAATGCCGACTTCCACCTTCTTGGGGTCCGGAAGTTGCCCCTTGATCTGGTTTACAAAATCGACGGATTCGGCAACGTTTTTGTGCATTTTCCAGTTAGCTGCAATAAATGGTTTACGCATGATAATTCCTCCAGTAAGCCGTTTCTAATTATTATCACATATTTGGTCTGGACTTGCACTGGTTTCCTCAAAAAGCACGACCAAAAATGGTCCTATTTCCCATTTACGCTTGGTAAATTATTATTTATTCCAGTGAGAACGTTTAAATTGTTCCCGGCCACCCCGTTCTTCCATTGCGTAGCGCAAGGGATCCTTCTTGTAAAAGTCTTGGTGATAGTCTTCTGCCGGATAGAATGGCTGGGCATCTTCAATCTTGGTGACGATCTTAGCATCCCCAAACTCACCACTTGCCTGGAGGGCGGCTCGTGACCGTTCGGCAACGGCCCGCTGGTGGGGACTATTGACGAAGATTACCGGCCGATAGTTATCACCCCGGTCCTGAAACTGTCCCAATGCGTCGGTTGGGTCGGTTTGGTGCCAATAAATCGTCACCAGTTCATCGTAAGTGATGATTGCGGGGTCATAGGTAATCTTCACCGCTTCGGTATGGCCAGTGTTGCCAGAGCAAACCTGCTCGTAGGTCGGGTTTGCGACGTGGCCACCGGTGTAACCGGAAACCACTGACTTGATACCGGGATAGGTGTCAAAGGGTTCAACCATACACCAGAAACACCCGCCAGCAAAGATTGCGGTATCTAAACTCATATTAATCTTCCTCTCCCATCATTAGTTACCTTGGATTATACGCCGAAATGGGCCAAATAATATTACTTTGCTCAAGAAATTGGGAAACTCCAACCATCGGGGCATTAAAGTGTGCAATAATAGGTTCAGTTTGATATCAAGGGAGCGTCTTCAATATGAAATCACGACGAGTGTTAAAGCATGAGGCCCAGGACCTGCTGAAGGGTAACTGGGGAACAGCAATTAAGCTCAACATTGTGCCGGTTGTTGGTCAAGTTCTTACCGGACTGGCATTTGCAGGTATTTTCGCGGGCCTAGTTTACTTCTTTACACGCTACACTAGTTTTGCAGACCACTACTTTAGCTTTGGCGATAACGATAGTGGTTCAACCGGGCAGTCCTTCGTAGGGGAGCTAATTACGACCTACTTACTGGTCAGCGTTGACTACACTGGGTACGGACCACGTCGCCGACTACGAACCCGTTTAAGCATGCCTTTCAAGCATTTACGGGGCGCTATATTATCCCGACCTTTGTGCTCTTTGTCGTGCAGTGGGCACTGACCTTCTTATGGAGCCTGCTGCTAGTTATTCCAGGAATTATTAAGAGTTTTTCTTATTCACAAACTTACTTCATCTACAAGGATATTGAAGCACAGGGAAAAGCTGGCGAAGTTGGTTATGTTGACTATGTTACCCTAAGTCGCCGTCTGATGGATGGCCATAAGTGGGAGTTCTTTATGTTGCGGCTGAGTTTCTTGGGCTGGGATATTTTAGGTTGGCTAACCTGCGGGATTGGTTTTATTTGGATTACGCCTTATGAACACATGACCTACATGAACTATTATGTGACCCTTGTCGAGGGGCATGATTTGGTTAGTGAATTAAATAAGTAATGCTAAAATGGGGCTGTGACATAATCTCTACCACCTAGCTAAAGTACGAATAGCGCAGTACACAAATGGCCTCCAGCGCCCGGCAAAGCCGAACGCTGAAGGCCTATTTGTGTTTGCAAAGGTTCGAAGACGAACTAGCAAACTAGTTCTGTCTCCAGCTTTTATTTACCCTATTCAGCTAACTGATAACTTTCACTTGCTGGATCATAATCAAATTCAAACCGACCCCCAGTGGTCTCCACGTAGATCCGCTGGTAAGTTGGCTGGTAGCCATGCTTAGTCAATTTGACGGTTACCTGACCGTCACCAGCCACCGCAATGTAGTACTCATTGTATTCTCCATCTTGGTACTTGAAGTCCAAGCCATTGTCCTGATAGTGCTTGTAGGCACCACAATCGCCGAAGAGACGGAAAGTCATCACCGTTTCCGGCTGGTCGGCAATGTGTTTGACCTTGTTCCCCCATGGCAAGAGCGTATCTTTCTTAATGAAGAGTGGTAACTTCTCAATCGGTGCGTTAACCATGATCGTTTGCTGGCCAGAGTATTCCGCGTTGTTCCAGAAGTCAAGCCACTTGCCAGCCGGGAGGTAAACCAGACGTTTATTCGTTCCCTGGTTAACGATTGGAGCAACTAAAATGCTCGTCCCCACCATGTATTCATCATTAATCTGACGAACTGCTGGATCATGGTCATAGTTTAATACTAGGGGCCGCATTACTGGCAACCCAGACTCCGTTTCATGCCGTAACTGGTCATATAGGAACGGGACAAAGCGGTAACGGAGGTTAAGGTAGTCACGGTAAATATCAAGCGTTTGTCGGTCAAAGGACCATGGTTCTTGGTAACGGGTGCCCATCTCGGCATGGTTCCGGAAAAGTGGCACGAATAGCGATGCTTCCAACCAACGGGTCAATAGCTCCGGGGTCGTGTCTTTTTGGAAGCCCCCAATGTCGGTCCCGGCAATTGCAAACCCGCTCATCCCCAGGCTGGTCAGCTGGGGGATGGCTAGTTGCAGGTGCGACCAAATTGATTGGTTATCCCCGGTCCAAATCGTTGAATACTTCTGGGTTCCGGCATAAGCGGCCCGGGTGATGATATATGGTCGCTTACCGGTGGCGGCCTTCATCCCGTCATAAGCGGCCTGGGCTTGCAGGTGGCCAAAGACGTTGTGCATCTTAGCATGGGTAGTCTTTTGCCCACCGTTATGGAAGATTAGGTCACTCGGTAATTCACCATCAAACGAGGCTGGTTCATCCATATCATTCCAAACACCGCACGCGCCCATGTCGGCAAAGAACTTCACGTGCTTAGCCCACCACTGGCGAACTTCCGGACGTCCAAAGTCAGGGAAGACCGCATCACCAGGCCAAACCCGGCCAATAAAGACCGTGCCATCCGGGTTCTCAACAAAGTACCCCTTGTCGATCCCTTCTTGGTAAATGTCATAGCCATCTTCATCCTTTTTGACCCCCGCATCCAAGATTGGCATCAGGCGAATTCCCCGTTTCTTCATCTCGGCTACGAACTTCTTGGGGTTCTTGAACTTAGTGGTGTCCCAAGTAAAGTCACGGTAGCCACGCATATAGTCGATGTCAAGGTGGATAACATCAACCGGCAGGTGGTATTTTTCAAAGCCATCCGCGATTGCGGCGACCCGCTTGTCACTCGTACTATAGCCCCACCGTGATTGCTGGTAGCCCAATACCCACTTCTGTGGTAGTGGGGTGACCCCCGTCAGGTAGGTGTAGTTAGCCACGACATCCTTTAAGGTGTGCCCACCTAAGAGGTAGTAGTCCAGGTTCCCATCCATTGCGGAGTAATAGTAGTAATTTTCGTTTTCCTTTCCCAGATCAAAGTGACTCTTGTAGGTATTATCAAAGAACAAGCCGTATGGGTGACCATTCTTCAACCCATACATAACCGGGATCGACTTATAGATTCCCTTAACCGACTCGTTATGGACCTGGCCAAAGTCAACATTCCAGTTATCATAGTCATAGCCCCGCTTGTTCAAAAAGCCTGGTTTATCACCCAAACCGTAAAATTGTTCGTCCGGTGCCAATGACTTAATAACCTCATAGTAGCCACTTTCCGCCTGGTCCCGAAGGTTAATGTCATGACCCTCGGCGAGGACCGTCGACTTATGTTCTTCATCTAAGTCGTTAGCGAGTGGGTGCCGGTGACCACGGTAGTCAAGGACTAATGGGTTGCCCTCGCTATCATAAACGTCCAGGTAGTGGTTATCATAAGCCTTAACCACCAGACTAGCGGTCCGTAGTTCAATATGGTCCCCCTTGTTCTCCACCGCGTAATTAGTTGTGTGGTGCTTGTCACCTTCAATGGCATAAGAATTTGTTGCATCGCCCCGGTCCATAAAGACCCGGATAATTTCACTCGTGTAAACGTCTAATACCAGGTCACGCCCATCTGCATATTCTAAGGTTACCCGTGGTACCGCGTTTTGAAAGCCTGTTAGTTGTCCTGTCATTGATCGTCTCTTCTTTCTATGGTGAGTTATTTTTCAACCTTCGTTGCCTTAACTTTACCACTTATTGCAAACGTTTACAAATTGATTTTAACTATCATGTAAGCGTTTGCGATAAAGTCAACGCTAGGCTATAATGAAAATAAGACATTTATACGGAGAGGATAATTTACGTGAAACCCACAATTAAAAATATTGCTAAAGCAGCTGGCGTTTCCACCGCCACCGTTTCCCGCGCCCTAGCCAATAAGGACCAGTTACTCCGCCCAGCAACCAGCGCCCGGATCCGAAAGATTGCCCATGAGATGGGCTACCACAAAAACGTGGCCGCGTCCCAACTAGCTTCAAAGATCACCAAGACCATTGCCGTGATTATAAATTATACCCAGACCAACTTCTGGAAAGAAATCGTCGATGGAATTCTTCAGCAGGCCCACCAACTTGGCTACCAAGTCATTATTTTTTCTGCCGGAGAAAATGACCCGGCCCGCCTTACCCAGACGGTTAACGAAGCCTTGGAGCACCAAGCCAGTGGGATCCTCCTTATCTCGGGTAAAATTGAGGCCAACCAGGTCGCCATCCTGAGTCGGGCCCACACCCCCTACCGCTTAGTTTCCATCTACGACCGGCACCACCCCGAATACCGTTTTATCTCATCGGATAACATCGCCATTGGGGAACTGGCCACCACCTACCTGATTAAGCAGGGACACCACAAGATTGGCCTGGTCGGGATCGATCATTCTTCCACTGGCCAGCAACGCCTCCTTGGCTACCAAAAGGCAATGACGGCCGCCGACCTCACCATTAACCCTGACTGGGTGCACTACGGCAACTACAGCTACCAAAGTGGTCAGCAACTGTACCAGCAGGTCCAAGGCCAGAGTTTAACTGCTATTGTGGCCGGAAGTGACATGGTCGCGGTTGGCCTGATCAAGGCTGCCCAGCAGGCCGGCACCCAAGTCCCTGAGCAACTCTCCGTAGTCGGAATTGATGGGGCCCTAGCAGGTGAGATAGTGAGCCCCGAACTTACTACCGTTAAACAGGATTTCTTCCGGATGGGAACCACCAGCGTTGATAACCTGTTAAATGATCAAGCCGCTACCTTTATTCCAACTAGGCTGGTTAAACGGGCAAGTGTTGCCAAACTATAACAACGTAAACAGGCTGCTTCCTCATGGTCCCTTGTTTGGGGTCCATAAGGAGGCAGCTTGTTTGTTGGTTGATGGGCTTAGACAATCAGCAGGGAACAACGCACTACTGGCCCTTTAAAAAATGCAAAGCGTGAAGACGAAGTCATTTATGACTTCGTCTTCACGCCCGACCGACGCGCTGCTAGCTTTTAGGAAGTACAAAGAGGCCTTTAGTATTCGGAAGATCCGAACGCTAAAGGCCTCTTCGTGTACTATTTCTTTACCCATCATGTTAACAAATTAATTTTCTTGGGCCCTTTGCACAGAAACCCCTTCGTGAATCCGTGGAACTACCAGTGCACCAACGAGAAGTGAACAACCGGCAATCAGCATCATCATCGTTTGGTTGTGACCAACCAGTGGGAAGATGGCAAAGCTGCAAAGGGAAGCCACAATTTGAGGAACACAGATACCAACGTTGAAGAGTCCGAGGTAGGCCCCTTCGTTCTTACCATTCAGCGATGACGTCAACAGCGTAAAGGGAATGGTGTTAATACTGAAGTTAGCAATTCCAAAGAGGATCATTGCAATAACTGACAAGGTCTTTGAGGTGATGAAGGCCATGCTACCAAGGCCAAGGGTGCCCAGCAGCATCCCTAATACGTACCACTTCTTCCGGGAGTTAGCCTTGGCCTTCGCGTAAAGCAGGCCCCAAACAATCCCAGCGATACTGTAAACGGCGGTCAAAATCCCGTACCAGTTACCAGCGGCCTGGTAGCCGGCTGAGGCAACATCCGTAGTGTGCCAAATGTTCTTAGCAACGGTCCCAGTCGTGTAGGTCCAGACATACATAATTGCAAACCAAGAGAAAAATTGGACCAGGTTAATTTCCCAGAAGGACCGTGGTGCTTGCTTAACTAATTTCCACAGGCTAACCTTTTCGTGGACTTCGTTGACATCAATCCGGTGGTAGCGGGCGTAACTTTCTGGATCGTATTCCTTCACGTTAAAGACTGTCCATAAACCGGTGATTAGTAAGACGGCAGCAGCACAGAGGTAAGCCCAGATAACGGTGTGGGGAACAACGCCCCGCTTAGCCGTATTTGACATCCCACAGGCGGTGAAGATAAATGGCAAAATAGTTGCTAGGATCGCTCCACCGTTGGAGAAAACCTGTTGCCAAGACCAGGCTGCGTTCTTCTGCTGGTTGTTAACCATGTCACCAACGAGCATCCGGAGCGGCTGCATGCAGACGTTAGAAAAGAGGTCCATAAAACAAATTGCAACTGCGGCATAGGTCATAGCCGCCAGGGAACCGTAGCCAAAGCCAAAGGACCCGGAGAATGGCAGCATGATCAGTACCAATGCGGCGATCGGTGTCCCAAACAACAGGTAAGGTAGCCGCCGACCAAAGCGGTTCCAGGTCCGGTCTGACATTTGGCCAAGGATCGGTTGAACAATCATCCCCATCAGCGGTGGAAAGATGAAGAAGAAGCCCAGGCTATTTGGGTTGGCCCCAATCGTTTGACAAATCCGACTCATCTGCGAACTCTGTAGTGAAAAGGCCATGTTAATGCCGAAGAATGCAAACGTGATTGAAAAGATTTGACTCTTGCTCAGGCCGGGCATACCGGCATCCAAGTCGACCCGCTGGTCCTCATTTTTTTCCTTTGTAATATCCATAATTATTACCCCAATCTAAAATTGATAAACCTTTGCTTCGTATGGCCGCAATGTATCGCCCGCATCATCAGCATAGTTGCTAATTAATAACTTAGCATCCACGGGATGGTTATAATGCCGGGTTAACTGCTGGTCCGTGTAATTGGTGATTACCAGTAAGGTCGTGTCATCGTTTTGCCGGAGGTAGGTAAAGACTGCTGGATCATCTTCATTGCCATCGGCTAAGCGGTAAGTCCCGTTGGTGATCACCGGTAATTCATGCCGGAGCTTAATCAACCGTTGGTAGTAGTAGAAAATTGAATTTTTATCAGCCAATGCCTGTTCGACGTTAATCGTCTGGTAGTTCGGGTTGACCTTCTCCCATGGAGTCCCGGTTGAAAAGCCTGCATTTTTTGAAGCATCCCATTGCATTGGTGTCCGGGCATTGTCCCGGCTGTGCATTGCGATGTATTTCATCATCGTTTTCCCGTCAAGGAGGTGTTGGTCATCAACAAGCTGGTGGTAGGCATTAATGGACTCAAGGTCCACGTAGTCTGCCAGCTTCGGGAAGTAGGCATTCGTCATCCCGATCTCTTCACCCTCGTAAATGTATGGCGTCCCCTGTTGGAAGTGCAGCATCGTTGCCAGCATCTTAGCGGACTTAACCCGTTTTTGTTCACTACTGTCGTCGCCAAAGCGGGAAACTACCCGGGGTTGGTCGTGGTTGTTCCAGTAAAGTGAGTTCCAGGCCTTGCCGGCTAGCTGTTCTTGCCACTTACTGAAGTTCGCACGGAGATCACTGAGCTTGGTCTTTTGGTCATACCACTTACCCAGTGCGGGGTTCGGGTTGGCATCCAAGCCCATGTGCTCAAACTGGAAGACCATGTTAAGCTCCGTGTTAGCAAGGTTGGCATACTTTTGGGCATCAGCTGGCGTCGCACCAGGGGTCTCGCCGACCGTGATCATCTTATGCTTGCTCATAACGTTCTTGTTCATTTCTTGCAAGAACTCATGGATGCGGTGACCATTCGCAACGATCGGCTCAACATTAGCGTACTTTTCATCGGGTGCCTTCTTACCATCCGGGAGACCCGCCGGCTTTGAAATCAGGTTGATTACGTCCATCCGGAAGCCATCAACCCCCTTTGCGGCCCACCAGTTCATCATGTCATAGACACTGTGGCGAACTGCTGGGTTCTCCCAATTGAGGTCCACCTGCTGTGGTGCAAAGAGGTGGAGAAAGTACTGGTCGCTTGTGGGATCATACTGCCAGGCAGAGCCGGAGAAGTAAGAGCCCCAGTTATTAGGCGCGTGGCCATTCTTTCCGTCACGCCAAATATAATAGTCCCGGTAGGCATTGTCCCTGCTCTTCTTGGCTTCCTGGAACCAATGGTGCTGGTCAGACGTATGGTTAACCACCAGGTCCATCACGAGTTTCATCCCCCGCTTATGGATCCCCTCAACTAATTCTTGAAAGTCTGCCATCGTGCCCAGCGTTGGGTTAATCGCCTGGTAGTCGCTGATGTCATAACCATTATCAACTTGCGGAGACTTATAAATTGGGTTTAGCCAAATTACGTCAACCCCTAATTTTTGCAAGTAATCCAGCCGGTTGATGATTCCCCGGAGGTCCCCGACACCATCACCATTACTATCTTGAAAGCTTTTTGGATAAATCTGGTAAACAACTGAGTTATTCCACCAATGTTTATTCTCCATTAATATCAACCCCTCATAATCTTATCCAACGACTTATGCAATCGTTTACATTACTTTTCAGTGACTATACTACCACGTATTCCGTTTTATGCAAGCGTTTTCATAAAATTAATTTGTAAACGAGTACATTTTGCTGGTTCTCATACACAAACCCAAAATACTGTTTATAATAGGGAGGAATGCTTATCTAAAGAAGGGAATTGTAATGTTAGTTAACCTTATCAGTATCATCTTAATGCTGGTCTTTGGTTACGGACTCGTCCGCAACTTCCGGCGGGGTAACTATGCCTATGCCTTTGTGATGTACGTTGGCACCATGATTTTTTACGCCAACCTTTACCATAACCTGCATGGTGAATGGGCATTTTACTTGATGATGCTAATGATCTTTGCCGCTATCATCTGCGCAATCTCATTTATTTACCAAGCCGTTAGGGCCGAAAACAGTACCCGGCACTACTGGGGAGCAACTGCGCTGAGCGTCTTGTCACTCCTATTAGCACTATTATTCAAGTTTCTGCTGTAACGTAAAAAGCGGCGACTGGTGTTCATTTGATGACGAACACCAGTCGCCGCTTTATTTTTTAAACTTCATTAGCAATCGTGGGCCAACCCCTGCTGCATCGGCAGTGGAATACCACTGTAGTCAACCACTTCCACATTTTCGGTTAAAATCCCCTTGGGACTAACCAGCGGCATCGTAAAGAGGTGCTGGTTAAACCGGATTTCCATTTCATCATCAAACTGGGCGGCCGACTCTCCCTTAATCAGCACCTGGCCAAGGTTAGAGTCCAAAGCCCGGTCGAAGTCGGGTAGTTTAACTCCCCGATCGACAAAGATTAGCTGGTAGTTGCTTTCCAATGAGCAGTTACCAATTGCCGAAAATGGTCCTACCCCATCGTCATAATCTAAAAGAATTCGTTTGTCGGGACCCAGGTACCGGGTAACCCGTTTTTTGGCCTCATCAGTAAACGTCAGCTTCATCGTTAACCACCCCTTCTTTAATTGTTAATTCTTATTTTAGCAAGTGGTTAGCAAATAGCAATTTTCCTGCTCAGCAGTGGCTTAATTTAGGAAAACGATTCCCTAATTGTAAAAATAGGGTTGACATCGCTTCCATAGGTGAGTATATTATTTGGTGTAACGATAAACCAAAGCGCTTTCAAAAAATCTGATCACTAAGGGAGAGTTGAATAATGAACTACTTTATCGGTGTTGACGTTGGAACGACCAGTACTAAGGCTGTTCTTTACAACACACACGCCCAAGTAATTAAGCAATTTAGTCAGGGTTACGAACTGTACCGTGACAGTAACGGGATGGCCGAACAGGACCCAGCAGCCATGGTAGCGGCTGTTGAACAGGTTATCCACGATGCTGGTCAAGAAATCGATTTCAATAACGAGAAATTGTTAGCGGTTTCCTTCTCCAGTGCTAACCAAAGCCTGATCCTCCTCGATGACCATTTCCAGCCCCAGTCCCGGGTAATCACCTGGGCTGACACCCGGGCCCGGCAGGCTGCTGACCGACTTAAACGGTCACCACTGGGTAAGCAAATGTATACCAATACGGGAACGCCAATCCATCCGATGTCCCCGCTCACCAAACTCCTCTGGTTAAAGGAAACGGCTCCTGAACGGCTTAGCGCCGCCAGCTACTTTGGCGACATCAAGTCCTACCTTTTCTACCGCTTCTTCAACACCTTCAAGGTGGATATTTCGATTGCCTCGTGTACGGGGATGATGAATATCAACAGCGGTGACTGGGACCCGACCGCCCTTAAGATCACTGGTGTCCAAAAGAACCAACTACCGACGATCGTTAACGGGACTACCCAGGCAGTGGGCCTTACCGCCGCAGCCCAAGCTAAGATGGGGATCCCCGCTGAAACCCCGTTCGTCTACGGGGCCTTTGATGGGGCGCTGTCTAACCTGGGGGTTGGGGCTATCCAACAGGATACGGTTGCCATCACGATTGGGACCTCCGCTGGAGTTCGGGTAATCACTGACCATCCCGTAATTGATCCCCAAGAACGGCTTTTCTGCTATGCTGTCGATAATGGTCTCTGGGTAGTGGGGGGCCCACTGAATAACGGTGGCGACGTCTACCAATGGGCGGTCCAGCACCTGGTAACACCAAGTGCCGTTGCCAACGAAAAGACCGACCCCTTTACCTTAGCCAACCAGGTTATTGAAGGCGAACCCGCCGGGGCCAACGGCTTGATCTTCTTGCCATTTCTCGGTGGTGAACGAGCCCCGTTATGGGACGCAAACGCCCGGGGAACCTTCTTCGGTCTCAACAACCTCCACACGCGGGCTGACATGCTCCGGGCGGTGATGGAAGGGATCAACATGAACATCGCCACCGTCTTTACGGCGGTCCGGGACCTCGTCGGCCACCCCAAGAGTGTTACCGCTACTGGTGGCTTTGCCCGAGCAGAAGTTTGGCGGCAAATGCTGGCCGACGTCTTGAACTGCCCCGTCAACATCCCCGATTCATTTGAGTCAGGTTGTTTAGGAGCCATTACGATGGCAATGAAGAGCCTGGGGATGGTTGACAGTCTCGCAGCAGTGAAGGACTTTATCGGGGATGAGAAGTCCTACCAGCCCAACCCAACTGCTGTTGCCGTCTATCAGCAATTCCTCCCCTTGTTCCAGCAGGTCGAGGGACTTCTCACACCGGCCTACTCCACCATTGCCCACTTACAACAAAAGTAATCCATCATATCTAAAGGAGAATTCACAATGCCATTATTAATTGTTTTAATTGGGGTTATCCTGCTGATCTTCATGATCGTTAAGTTGAAGCTCAACACCTTTGTAGCCCTGGTCATTACCTCATTTATCGTTGCCCTGATGCTCGGCTTACCACTGACGAAGATACCAACCACCATTGAAACTGGGATCGGCGGTCAGCTGGGGCACTTAGCCATCATCTTCGGGTTCGGTTCCATGCTCGGCGCCCTGGTTTCTGACGCTGGTGGTGGCTACCGGATTGCCACAACTTTGATCGATAAGTTTGGCCGACGTTGGATCCAGGTTGCCGTTATCCTCGCTTCCTTCATCATCGGCTTAGCCCTCTTCTTTGAAGTTGGCCTAGTCGTGGTCTTGCCAATCATCTTCATCATTGCCCGGGAACTGGATATGCCATTAATGTACCTGGGGATCCCGATGGCCGCAACGTTAAACGTTACCCACGCCTTCTTGCCACCGCACCCGGCACCAACCGCGATCTCCGACATCCTCGGTGCTAACTTGGGACACGTCCTCTTACTCGGGATCATCGCCGCAATTCCCACGATTATCATCGCTGGACCGGTCTTCAACTGGTTCCTCCACAAGGTTTACCCGCAAGTTTACCGTAAGAACATCGACATCTCCGTTCTCGGCGAATACAAGGAATTTGACCTGGACAAAACACCTAAGTTTGGCATCTCTGTTTTGACGGCCATGATGCCCGTTATCCTGATCGCCTTTGCAACAATCTGCTCCTTTATTTTCCCGAAGTCCAACCCCGTTAACGAGTTCATCCAATTTGTTGGTGCACCGGACCTGGCAATGCTCCTGTCATTACTCTTCGCCGTCTTTACCATGGGGTTACACCGGAACCGGACGATGAACCAGATCACCGATACGATGGTCGCTTCCATCAAGCAAATCTCCGTCATGCTGTTGATTATCGGTGGTGGTGGGGCCTTCAAACAGGTCCTCGTTGATGGTGGTATCTCCAAGTACATCTCAACGCTCTTCGCCCAAACCAACATTTCCCCAATCCTAGCAGCCTGGTTAATTACCGCCCTGCTCCGGGTATCACTGGGTTCATCCACCGTCGCTGCTATGACCGCCGCTGGCCTAGTCGCCCCGATGGCCCACCAATTTGGTTCCAATTCGGCCATGGCTGCCCTGATGGTACTCAGTGTCGGAGCTGGTTCCGTCTTCTGTGACCACGTCAACGACGCCGGTTTCTGGATGATTAAGGAATACTTTGGCCTTTCATTGAAAGAAACCCTGCTGTCCTGGTCAACCCTGACCTCCGTCCTGGCACTGGCTGGACTAGGCTCAGTTTACGCCATCTCCCTATTTGTTTAAGTTTTATAACCACAATCATCCAAAGAAGCACTACTGGTTCTCCAAGTTCTGGAACACTAGCGGTGCTTCGCTTTTTCTGGTTAATAATAACCAATAATAGTTGCATTTCTCACAAAAGTTATTATTTTCCCTACTTTCTAATGGTATTCTATTATATAGTAATTTATCTAAGGATGATGATTAACATGAGTCAACGCGTGACCATTGGCGACGTCGCTAAAGAAGCCGGCGTTTCCGTTACCACGGTCTCCAGAATTATTAACGGTCACTACGAAAAGATGCGTCCAGCCACCCGCCAACGGGTCGAGGACGTCATTGCCAAACTCCACTTTGTCCCGACAGCTTCTGCCCGGCGGCTCCGTCAAAACCAGGGCCACGTCATTGGGGTCCTGGTCGGTGACATCTCTAACCCTTTCTCCTCCCTACTGGCAAAGGGAATCGATGACGTTCTCAAAACAGCTGGCTACGACATCTTGCTAATGAATACCAACAACTCCCTCGATACTGAAGTGCGGGCTCTCCAGCGCCTCTACCAACAACAGGTTGACGGGATTATTGTCCAGCCAAATTCCCGTCACTTTACCCCCTTTAATAACCTGGTTAAGGCCAACATCCCCCTTACCATCGTTGACCGGGAGTTGGTAACGCCGCCGCTAACGGTGGGGACCGTTACCAGTGCCAACCAAGACGCCTGTTACCAGCTCGGTAAATTACTCCAGGACCGGGGATATGACAACCTCCTCGCCATCAGTGCCCACTTTGCTGAGGCTTCTGGACAAATCCCTCGCATTGCGGGACTAGAGGCCGCTGCTAACGACTTTGGTCTCTCTTACCACAACATCGAAACCCGGGGTCATAACCGAAACTGGCTGTCTACCAACTTTACCCGCCAGTTGGCCCGGCTTACCGGGCGGACAGCCGTTATCTCACTAATGGGCCCCGTCCTCTTCGACCTTTTGAATATCTTCAAAGAACACCACCTCACCTTTCCCCAAGACTTTGGCCTGGTGAGCTTTGATGACTGGGAATGGTCCCAGTACGTCGGTAATGGTATTTTCTTGTTAAAGCAGGATATGGAACTAATGGGCAACTATGCTGCCCGACAGCTCCTAACCCAGGTTGCTGGGCACCATCAACCGGGAAGCACCACCCTACTCCCGGTTGAGATGGTCGACCGGCCGTCAATCTAACAATTATTAGAAAATAGAAAAGCGTGATTACCAGCCTGAATTTCAAGCTGAGCAATCACGCTTTTATTATGCTTTAATGACGACTAATTAGCCTTCGAAGGCGTCCGTCAATGGTGGAACCACTTGTTTCTTCCGGGAAACTACACCAGGCAGGTTCATCCGGTGGTGGTCATCCAACTTATGGTTAAAGGCCTGTTCAACCTTATCAGTATCGTCCCCAACGACTAACAGTTCAGAGTCACTGTTAAGAATGTTCGTGGCAATTAAGATGAAAATTTCGTAACCGTTTTGGTCCATCAATTCTTTCATCTTCTTTTCTAAGTCGGCCTGCCGCTTGAAGACGTCATCCAGTTCAACGGCGTTTACTTGGCCAATCCGTAACTTAGTACCACCCAGTTCAAAGGTCTTGGCATCACCGTCAACAATGTCAGCATCAGACTTTGCGTCAACGTCGGCCCCGGCCTTCAGCATTTCAACACCATACTGGTAGTAGTCAGCAACCCCCGCAACCTTGGCCAGGTATTCCACAGCTTCGCGGTCGTGGTCCGTCGTGGTTGGTGAGTTTAACAGTAAAGTATCAGAAATGATTGCGGAAAGCATCATTCCGGCCAGGTTAGCTGGAATATCAATGTGCTTTTCTTGGAACATCTCGGTCAAGATTGTCGAAACACAACCGTATGGCCGAAGAGTTGCCCACAGTGGTTGAGCGGTATTGAAATTAGCGATCCGGTGGTGGTCAACTAAGTGGGTAACCGTTACCTTATCAATATCACTAACACTTTGTTGAGGTTCGTTATGGTCAACCAGCATTACCTTGTTAACTTCATTGGCAGCAGTCTTAATGACCCGTGGCGCCTTAAGGCCAAATTTGTTCAATGCAAATTCGGTTTCGGCATTTGGTTTGCCAAGCGCAACTGCTTCCGTTTCATAACCCAATTGGTTTTGGAAGTATGAAAAGGCCATCGCTGCAGTAATCGCATCGGTATCTGGCTTTTGGTGGCCAAAGACTAATTCTTTTTCCATAAAGTAATTCCTCCATTTTAATCCTCAACCGGTCCCCGGGACCCAACATTGAGAAGTATTCAATAACTATTCTATCATGATTAAACCAGCTGGTGCGGTGGATTGGTAAATTTCTTTTACTTGCTACTAAGCGTCGCCTGGAGTACCTCCCACATGTTCGCATGCTGGTGGTTAAAGAAGCGTGGTGGTTGGCCGTCAAGGGCAAAGTAACGGGTCCGGACCGTTTCGGTTGGCTTAGTGGCAAAATGCTGGTGGTTAAGTGCCCGAACCAGGTAAAACGCGTTGACTGGTTGAACCTGGTCGCCATTCGGATAAGTATACTGGTCACTGTCCTGGAGTTGGAGAAGTCTGACCGGCTCAATTTCAATCCCGGCATCCTCTTTAAATTCACGCTTAACGGTCTGGACAAAGGTTTCACCATACTCCATGTAGCCACCTGGGAATCCCCAATTACCAGTATCTGCCCGCTCCTGCAGCAACACAGCCCCCTGGTTATTTACCAGCGCTCCTGAAGCACTGGTAAAAATGAGTGGCCGGTGTCCGGCTGCTGCTCGAACTTCCGCAATATATGCCATCGACGTTTCCTCCTATGAATTATGATTCTCTCGTGCCTGTAGTAAGTAATGACTAAGGTACAGCTGACAAGCCACCATCTGCAGTAGTCGATCTAATAACCGCTTTTCCTCACTGCTTTCCTTACCAATTTCCGGTAGGTCGGTACGTAAACCAAAGACATGCTGATAATCCTCCTCCAGCTTGGCACAGAAGTAATCATAAGCGCCCACTAATTCATGTCGGCGGCGCCTGATCTGCAGTAGGAAAGCGAGGTCATCAATCGACACGACCCGCCGGCAAGCCGCAATAAAGACTAGTTCAGCCAATTGGTCCCGTCCGTATAGGCGCTTAGTAGGTCGGGCAATTACGCCCCGTTTGACATACGTGCTAATGGTCGTACTTGAAATCTGCAGGTCAGGAACCCCCGCAAAGGTACTGTTCAAATACCGCGCGACCTGTTCACGGTACAGGCCTAACCGTGGTAAGTCGTCATAGCGGGGCAAAATCAGCTCAGGTGTTTTTTGGCGAAGCTGCCGTTCAACTACCCCCATGTCATCACCTCATTTAATTAGCATCCTAATTGTTTAATAATGATTGCTGAGTAGGCGCGTTTAGTGGTTCTGCCAGTTTAAGACGAATCTTGACTGGCGTCCCTTGCGTTTCAGTATCAATCACGAAGGTCCCGTTAGACTTAATCGAGCCCAAATGGTGATCAGTAACCGCGACCTCTTGGAAAAGTGGCCGGTCCGTGATGATTTCAAAATGACCGGTAAAGTCAGCATCATAGGCCAAGAAGTCAGCGACCTGGTGCGGGTGACTCTTCAAACGGTGTAGAACTAATTCACCACGCCGGGCCCGGGCGCCAACCGCAATCTCATCGATCGGCATTTCCTTAAAGGCCCCCCGTTGGGTAATGGAGGCGATCCGCTGCCCATCACTAACCAGGGCGAGATCAACTAACGTATCTCCCTCCTTAAGGTTAATGGCCCGGACACCGGCCGTCCGGATCCCGGTAACGGGAACATCAGCCACGTCAAAACGTACCGCGTAACCTTCCCGACTGATTGCCAGCAGTGACCGGTTTTCATCAACTGGTTCATAATAGTCAACACTAATCACCCGGGCGCTCGGGCGCTTCAACTTAACTGCCACGCTAGCGTGACTCTTATAGCGCGAGCCGGGCTGGTAGTCAGTGTAGGTCGACTGTTTGACCTGCCCATCCGAAGTCCCAAAGATGAAAGTCCCCGGTAGGTCGAGCTTATCGAAGACCATCGCTTTAATAATTTCTTCATCGTCAGCCAAACCAATCGTCTGGGAAATGTGTTCACCAGTATTCTTCCACCGGACGTCCGCTAATTCATGAACGGGACGGTAAATAACGTGGCCCAGGTTGGTAAACATAAACAGGTGCGCCAGGGTGTTGGTTTGCATCGTCAGCAACGGGTAATCATCTTCCCGGAGGCCGTCCTCGTCTAATGAAGAAGCCTTAAAGGAACGCAAGCTACTCCGTTTAATGTAACCAGCATGGGAAACCAGGACGATGCAATCCTCGTTTGCCACCGTTACCTTGGTATCAATTTCTAGCTTCTGCACCTGATTTTCAATCTTCGTCCGCCGGGGGTTGCCAAAGGCCCGCTTAACTGCCTGCATCTCCCGTCGAACGACCTTGGCTAACTCACCTTCATCGTCAAGGATCAACTGGTATTCGGCAATCAGGTCGGACAAGTGCTGCTGTTCGTCTTGGAGCTCAGTTACGTCGGTATTGGTCAACCGGTACAGCTGTAAAGTAACAATGGCCTCAGCCTGTTCAGCACTAAAGTCATACTGGTCAACCAGGTTTTGCTTAGCATCCTTACGATTTTTACTAGCCCGAATGGTTTTAATTACCTGGTCCAAGATGGAAAGGGCCTTGATCAATCCTTCAACGATGTGGAGCCGGTGCTGGGCCTTATGGAGGTTATAACTGGTACGCCGCCGGACAACCGTTTTTTGAAAGGCCAGATAGGACGTCAGGATGTGCTTTAACCCCACCCGCATCGGCCGCTGGTCGTCAATTGCGACCATGTTAAAGTTGTAGTTAATCTGCAGGTCGGTATTTTTAAGCAGGTAGTTTAAAATTCCCTCCGCATTGGCGTTGCGCTTCAGTTCAATGGCAATCCGCAGCCCACTCCGGTCGGTCTCATCGCGGGCTTCCACGATTCCTTCGACCTTTTTGGCAAGACGGAGGTCATTGATCCGCTTCACTAGTTGGGCCTTGTTGACCTCATACGGGATCTCGGTTACGTTAATTTGTTGGCGACCGCCACGGAGGTCAACGATTTCGGTCTTGGCCCGGACAACGATGCGGCCCCGTCCCGTCTGATAGGCCTTACGGATGCCATCGACACCCTGGACAATTCCCCCGGTTGGAAAATCGGGGCCGGGAATAAACTCCATCAGTTTTTCTAGGCTAGCATCAGGATGTTTAATTAAGTAGATCAAGGCATCCAATACCTCACCCAGGTTATGGGTGGGAATTTCGGTTGCATAACCAGCGGAAATCCCGGTGGCACCATTTACCAATAGGTTGGGGATGCGGGCCGGTAAGACGGTCGGTTCCTTTTCCGTATCGTCAAAATTTAGGGTCATCTCGACCGTATCCTTATCGATATCTTGCAGCATCAGGCCGGCAATCTTACTTAACCGGGCCTCAGTATACCGCATTGCCGCCGCTGGATCCCCATCCATTGAACCGTTGTTACCGTGCATCTCAACTAGCGGCTCCCGGAGTTTCCAATCCTGGCTTAAACGAACCAACGCCTCATAAATCGAACTATCACCGTGGGGGTGAAAGTTACCCATCACGTTCCCCACTGACTTTGCCGACTTACGAAAGCCCTTATCATAGGTGTTACCATCCTTGTTCATGGCATAGAGGATCCGCCGTTGAACCGGCTTTAAGCCGTCCCGGATGTCCGGGAGGGCCCGCTCTTGAATAATTGATTTGGAGTAGCGGCCAAATCGTTCACCCATCAACTGCTCGAGCGACATGTTTTCAATCTTTGCGTCTCTCACAAAACCCGTTCCTTTCTCTTTTCAACAATTACTGGTTTAAATGCTTCTTATCGGCAACCAGCTTATCCGCTTCCTGGTCATCACTAAGGGTAAATTGAACATTCTCTTCAATCCACTCCCGCCGGGGCTCAACCTTGTTCCCCATTAGTGTCGTTACACGGCGTTCAGCTAGTTCGGCATCCTCAATCCGGACCCGGATCAAGGTCCGGGTTTCGGGATTCATGGTGGTCTCCCAGAGCTGGTCAGCATTCATCTCACCAAGTCCCTTAAACCGTTGCAGTTGCGCTGTCTTACCCATTTTCTTGGTCAGCCTGGTTAACTCATCGTTTGTCCAAGCGTAGGTAATCCGGGTCTTAGCCCCCCGTCCTTGTTGGAGACGGTAGAGGGGCGGCAAGGCAATATAAACCTTCCCAGCCTCAATCATCGGGCGCATGTATTTGTAAAAGAAGGTTAACAAAAGAATTTGAATGTGGGCCCCATCATCATCAGCATCAGTCATAATGATAATCTTGTCATAGTTGGAGTCTGCGACATCAAACTCTGACCCGGCTCCGGCACCAACGGTATAGATAATGGTATTTAGTTCCTCATTCTTTAACACATCGTCTAATTTAGCCTTCTCGGTGTTCAGTACTTTCCCCCGTAGCGGTAAGATGGCTTGGTACTTACGGTCCCGGCCCTGCTTGGCGGAACCACCGGCGGAGTCCCCTTCGACCAAGAACAGCTCGTTTTTCTTGGCATTTTTCGACTGCGCCGGGGTCAATTTACCAGACAGGTTGCGCTCCTTGCGACTCTTCCGTTTACCACCCCGGGCTTGGTTACGGGCCTTTCGTGCCGCCTCACGCGCTTCACGCGCCTTTAAGGCCTTCCGGATTAGCATCTGGGCAAAGTCACCGTTCTCCATCAAAGCGTAATTAAGCTGCTCACTAACGATGTTATCGACGATCTTCCGTGCTTCCGGCGTGCCTAGCTTATCCTTAGTCTGCCCTTCAAATTGAAGCAACCGTTCTGGGATCCGGACAGAAATCACGGCCGTCAATCCCTCACGAACGTCACTTCCCTCCAGGTTTTTGTCGCTATCCTTTAGTAGTCCCACCCGCTTGGCATATTCATTAAAAGTCTTAGTCCACGCATTGCGGAACCCCGCCTCGTGGGTCCCACCATCTGGCGTCCGAACATTGTTAACAAACGACAGCAGGTTTTCGGAGTAACCGTCATTGTACTGGGCGGCCACCTCAACCTCGACCCCCTGGTCCTTACCATCAAAGTACAGGGCCTTACCAAGGGTGTCCTTACCCTCATTTAGGTAGGCAACAAATTCTTGAATCCCGTCGGCGAACTGGAAGACATCCTGCTTTTCTTGCCCGGCACGTTTATCAGTCAAGACAATCTTAATTCCTTTTAATAAGAAGGCCGATTCCCGAAGCCGGTTAGCGAGCGTGTTGTAGTCATACGTCGTGGTCGTAAAAATTGTCGGGTCGGGCTTGAAAGTTACCGTCGTCCCGCTGCTTTCCCGGGTCTTACCGAGTTTTTTCAACGTCCCCACCGGCTGACCACCATTTTTAAACTTTTCTTGGTAGCGAACGTGGTCCCGGACAATCGTCAACGTCAGATTAGTTGAGAGGGCATTTACTACCGATGCCCCAACCCCGTGTAACCCGCCGGAGGTCTTATAGCCGTCAGCCTGGCCAAACTTCCCACCGGCGTGGAGGACTGTCATGATTACTTCCGGGGTTGGCTTCCCGGAGACATGCATACCCACCGGCATCCCCCGGCCATGGTCCTGAACCGTGATCGAATTATCTGCTTCAATGGTGACGTTAATATCGTCACCATAACCGGACAATGCTTCGTCAACCGCATTATCCACAATTTCATAAACCAGGTGGTGAAGACCCCGACCATCGGTAGATCCGATATACATACCGGGCCGCTTGCGGACGGCCTCGAGCCCCTTTAGTACCTGGATTGATGATTCATCATACTTAACCTTTCTCGTGGTCACAAAATGACCTCCCATACCATTTTAACTAAACATATGTTCGATAAATTGATTCTATCATGAACTAGCCCGGCTGGCAAACAAGCCCGGCACAAACACGATAAAATTGCTACAGTATTGATAATACTCAAATTATGCTTATTTCGCAAACACCAATTGATTATTTGTCAACAAAGCTACCGTTTGGCTATCAACCATGTTATTCTAATATTTTGATAAGTAATTTTGTGAGGAGAATATAAAATGCTATTTAAAATTGCTGGCATGGTCGTCGTGGCCTACCTACTAGGCTCTATTCCGTCCGGACTTTGGATCGGCCAGATCTTTTATCACAAGGATATTCGCCAACTCGGTAGTGGGAACATTGGGACTACTAATACCTTTCGTACACTAGGGCCTAAGGCGGGAGTGGTGGTCTTGTTCATGGACGTTTTAAAAGGGACGCTGGCCGCATCCCAGCCCTACCTGCTGGGGGTTAGTCATACCGTTAACCCACTATTAATCGGCCTCTTTGCCTCCCTTGGCCATACCGTTTCGCTTTTTGACCACTTTCATGGTGGCAAGGCCGTAGCCACCAGTGCGGGAATCCTGCTGGCTTACAACCCACCGCTATTTGGCGTCGCCTGTGGCATCTTCGTAGCAACTTTACTCTTGACATCAATGGCCAGTGCTTCCAGCATCATTGGCATTACTTCCATCTTCTTAATTGCCCTCGGTATCCACGACTGGATTTTAGCCATCGTCGCGGGGATCCTAACCTTATTAGTACTAAACCGGCACCGGGGCAACATTAAACGGATTATGAACGGCAAGGAATCCCTTGTCCACTTTGGCCTGGTTTATTACCTTAAAAAGAAGCATGCCCAATAGAATAAGCGCCAGCTTCAGAAAGCATAAAGGGGGCTCTAGTGTTCGGAGAATTCACCGGACGCTAGAGCCTCCTTTATGTACTGTGCTGTAGTATTTCGTCCTTGATAGGGGCGTTATGTCACCGCCCCGCAACTTATCATTACTTTTTTCACGGGGCTTTGGCCACAATCCTGTTTGACTAAAATGGGTGAATACTAAAATGGTATGCAGCCGACTGTCCCGGCGCTAACCGTGACATTCCCTGCTTGTGCAACAGTAGGCCATCGGCGTTAACGTTATCAGCAATTCCCCACCAAGGTTCGACGCAGGCGAAGTTAGCCTTCGCCGGGTAGGCAGACCACAAGCCTACATACTGGGTCCCCTTCGTATTGACGGTTACCCCATAACCACTGTTTTGATCCGTCAGCGTCGCCGCAAAGTTACATCCTCCCGTCTTGAAGATGATTGCGTCGTGGTTGAACAGTTCATGATCAAGCTGAAACGGCTGGTGCATATCGATTAATTGCGGGTGAGCAGAATCATTGTAAGGCCCCGCCAACACAATTCGGGAAAACTCTTCAGCTGGAACGGTACTAAATTCTACTTGTTCAAACTTTCCCGCCGCCGTTAGTGGTATGTTAAAGCCAGGGTGGGCACCAATTGCGTAAATCAACGACTGGTCAGCAGGATTTTCAACCCGGTATTGAACGCTTAACTGGTCACCGTCAAGCCGGTATTCAACCTGTAAGACGAACGCAAACGGGAAGACCTGCCGTGTTTTGTCATCAGAGCGCTGCTCAAGTAGCACGTGGTCACTAGTCTGGTCAACCACACTAAACTGCCGGTCACGGGCAAAACCATGCTGAGTCTGGTGGTAAGTCTGTCCCGCGAATTGGTACTGGTCATCCTTTAACCGCCCCACAAAGGGAAAGAGGATTGGAGCCTGCCGCCCCCAGCTATTGGCATCCCCCTGCCACAGGTATTCAATCTGGTTGTCGCGACGCTTAATGCTGTGTAATTGAGCCCCCAGCTCGTTCACTACTACCGTCAGTGCATCGTTTTGTAAAGTTATCATTTGCCACTCGCTCCTTTTTGATAAGCGTTTATCATTTAGTATAACTAAACGAATCCACCTGCACAATAGCAAAATAAAACAGCGCTTTCAAGCCCCCTTAAAGTAAAAATCAGTAAAATCTGCAATAGATTTTACTGATTTTTTCTTATTTTTGGACTGCTTCTTCATAGTCACCGTTTGGACAAACTACCTGCTTGCCACCCTTAACTTTCTTTTCAACTAAGAAGTGACCATCCTTCGGGCAATCACGTCCAATCGGCTTATCCCAAGATACAAAGTCACAATCAGGGTAACGCGAACAGCCGTAAAAGACCCGGTTCTTCTTTGACTTACGTTCCACAACGGTCCCCTGATGGCAAACCGGACAGGTAATTCCAGTATCCTTGACAATGGCCTTCGTGTTCCGGCAATTAGGGAAACGTGAACAGGCGTAGAACTTACCATACCGCCCCATCTTGATAACCATCGGGGCTCCGCAAATATCACAGTCGATTCCGGCCAATTCATCCTTCATTTGGATTTTAGCCACCTGCTCTTCAGCGTCCTTGACTTCTTTAGAGAATGGCCGGTAGAAGCTGTCAACTACCTTAACCCAGTCTTGCTTACCAGCTTCAACTTCATCCAATTCTCCTTCAACGTCCGCCGTAAACTTGGCATTCACGATGTCCGGAAATTGCTTTTCGATAATCTTATTAACAATTTCACCTAATTCTGTTGGTTCAAAGTGACGCGATACTAGGCGAACATAATAACGGCGCTGGATGGTATCGAGCGTGGGAGCATAGGTTGACGGCCGGCCAACCCCGTTACTTTCCAGCGTCTTAATTAACGCCGCTTCAGTATAGCGGGCCGGCGGCTGGGTAAAGTGCTGGGCTGGGTTGGCACTAACCATCTGCGCTTGATCACCTTCACTGAGCTCCGGTAGGAGATTGTCCTTGTCGTCACCCCGCTTGTAAACCTTTGTGAAGCCGGGGAACTTGACCTTAGAACCATTAGCCCGGAAATCAACCCCATTTTGTTGGAGATTCACGTTCATCGTGTCAATAACTTCTGCGGTCATTTGACTAGCCACAAACCGCGACCAAATCAGGCTGTAAAGTTTATACTGGTCATTTGTCAAGTAAGGCTTCATCTGTGCCGGTATCCGGTGAACAGAGGTCGGCCGAATTGCTTCGTGGGCATCCTGAGCCCCCTCAGGCAGTTTACCTTTGACCGGTTTAATGGCGGCATACTCACCCCCGTATTGCTCATGAATAAACTGGGATGCCTCATGCTTAGCGATGGAAGCAACCCGGGTGGAGTCCGTCCGCATATAAGTGATTAAGCCGACCGGGGCCCCCTGTTTAATGTCAATTCCTTCATAAAGCATTTGGGCAGCCATCATGGTCTTCCGCGTTCGGAAGTTAAGCCGGCGGTTCGCATCCTGTTGCATCGTTGAAGTCGTGTATGGTGGCTGCGGCTGCCGGCGGCGTTCTTTCCTCGTTACCTTGGTGATCGCGAAGTTAGCCTTTTTGTCTAACTTGGCAAGGACCTTTTGCACCGCCGCGTTATTAGCCAGCTTAACTTTTTTACCATTTTCACCATAGAAACTAGCAGTAAACTTATCCCGACCGTGCTTAAAATCGGCATCAATCGTCCAGTATTCCTCAGGCTTGAAATTCTTAATCTCATTTTCCCGCTGGATGATCAAATTAAGGGCAACTGACTGCACCCGACCAGCACTCAGTCCCTTTTTGACCTTCTTCCACAGGATCGGACTAATCGAATACCCGACTAAGCGGTCGAGGACCCGCCGTGCCTGTTGGGCATCGACCAGGTCCATGTTGATCGTCCGCGGTTCTTTAAATGCATTTTTGACCGCGTCTTTAGTAATTTCGTTAAAGGTTACCCGGTTCTTTTGGCCATCCTCGAGTTTTAAGATGTTTGAAACGTGCCAGGCAATGGCCTCCCCTTCACGATCGGGGTCTGATGCCAGGTAAACCGCTTTGGCATTCTTAGCATCCTTGCGCAGCTCCTTGATCACATCCCCCTTCCCACGAATTGAGATGTAGTCAGGGTGGTAGTTATTCTCAACATCAACCCCCATCCGACTCTTTGGTAAGTCCCGGACGTGACCTAAACTAGCCACCACCTTGTAAGACCGTCCCAAAAAGCGGCCAATTGTCTTGGCCTTCGATGGTGATTCAACAATTACTAAATTCTTCTTTACTTTTGAACGGCGACGACTCGTTTTCTTTTTCGGTGCCGCCTTTTTGGTCGTTTTGGTTGCCATACAATAGGCTCCTCACATTTAATATTTTCTCCATTGAATACATCACTATTATTATTCCATGTGACCGGTGTCTGTCAAATGGAAAATTGATTTTAGGACATTTTTGTGAGGATGGCAAGCAATCAAAACTACATTAAAAATTCGTCGAGGACGTCCTGAGCCCGCAGCACTGGCTTGGCCCCGGCAGCAATTAATTCATTACACCCCAGCGAACGAAAGGTATCAATTCGACCGGGAACCGCACAAACGGTCCGGTTTTCTTCCAATGCTAAATTAGCCGTGATTAAACTACCGCTGCGCTTCTTGGCCTCGATGACCACCACAGTGGCGGCTAGACCCGCGATAATCCGGTTCCTTTCCGGGAAGTGCACAAGGTATTTGCCCGTTTTCACTAGCATTCACTCTGTTACTATAATAGGAAGAAAAGCATTTTAAACATTCGTTTATATTCACTCTTGTTCATGCCTTGTTAAAATAAATTCCCCTTTTTTACCCCTTTTAAAATTAAAGACCTGCCTCTTGGGAAAAGGCAGGTCAGCATTTGGATCTATATATATGTTACCAGATTAAGTTATTGATTACTATCGCTATTTCGGCAAATTTGATGATGTGCAAAGCGACGGCCCTTAATTGAGCCGCCGTTTTTATTTATCTTGATAGTTTGGCCACCACTTAGCACGGAGCTGTTAATGCTTCTTCTGACATGTCATGGTTTGAGCTTCTTTAAGTCATTGGTAGCCTTTGAAAAAGTAATTGGGATGTGTGGATCATTGTCAACTTTTTCAACTTGTTTCTTAATATCATTCAGAACATCAAAATTAACTTTTTCACCATTAAAAGCTTGATGAATGTCTTTTTCTAGGTCAAGCTTTAGTAACTTGTCACTGTGGTGCCATTGCATTTGCAAATTTATGGCTATACCTAAGTTACTCAGCACTTCATTGTTTATGTGGGCAGACAACTCTTTATAATTTGGGTCGCTCGCATAATCATATTCCGTGTCCTTGGCTTCTGCTTTTAGATCAATAAAGTCCTTTAGTAACGCCGGTGTTTCATAGCTTGCACTAGCAACGCTTAACTTATTTGTTTTACTAGCAGAACTAAGGCTTGCAAAAGAGCGCTGAACATCCTTTGCCCTTAGTTTAGCCACTTGTTCGGATAATGAACTTGTTTGATTTTCTAGCTTACTTATGTGTTCATCCAAAGACTCTAAACTGTCGGATAGTTCAGTGTTTTCTGCCGTCTCACTTTTAGTGCTGTTATCATCAAACGTTAATCCTTTATCGCTAACGTTCACTCTTTTAAAGAGGTGGTAAATAAGTTGTACCCATATTGCCATAATGAATGCAAGGGGAATTACAGCAGGCCATTCCTTAGTATGCTCAACTAATATATAGATTGCTGTTGCTATTATTGATAGTGTAACCATCATTTTACCTATCTCTTTAATGACATTCATAAAACTTACCTCGAATCATAAAGCCTGCATATTTAAAGTATACGAAAAAGAGCCAGCCTTTTCCACGGCTGACTCCAGTAAGCTTTATGATTAATTATATTATACGACAAATATAATGCAAAGACCAACCATTCCAATGATGAATAGTTCATTTTTTAATTACTCACTAAATCGCTTGTCTATCATTTTTTGTAGTTCTCGTAAGTCATCATCGGTTGCTAAATCACGGATAAATTTACGAGCGTAAGAACGATAGCGATACACTCGGTTCTTATCTTTGTTTTTACTATCCCATTTTTGTTTGGCTCTTTTCTGGGCATCACTAACCATCTGTATCGACCTTCTCACGTTAATATGGTATACTGAATATGCAAAAAGCCAAGAGGCTCCATCTCTTGACTTCTTGCGTTCCGGAAATTAGACTAACCAGCTAACCGCTATTTGCGATTAGCTTTTTTTATTATCGCATAAGCCTTAGCGAAGTTAATCGCGGCTACCGACAACAACCAAATTGTCAGTGCGATAACATGGCAGCCTCTCTTTCCGGGTGACTTTTGTTTCCATCAGTATCATCCCCTTTCCGGATTCAGGGAATCACTTCCGGAACGCTGTAGCCTTGGTAAGGTCGCGACTCCTTTCCTTGACTACAATTATATTATACCTTATTAACATAGATAAAGCAATATTTTTTGCAAATAAAAAAGACCCGGCACAGCTTTCCACACTGCCCGGGTCACGGTTAACTTTTGAAGCGGAGACTCTTCATCTCCATTCTTTTTCTACTTATTATATTAATATAATCAAAATACTTTGCGAAGCATAATATCTTTAACATATCCTGTTCCACGTTGCTTGTCAGTTCCCGCACTACCATTATCTCCGTGTGATAGATAAGCAGTCAGCCAAAACTCACCTGATGCGCTACTGGGAACATTGATAGTTGCCGTTGCCTTATGATAGTCGGTTGACGATGGAGCATTGATAAAGCCACTGCCCCACGACCAGTCTTCCACAAACAAGACTATAAATACGTTCTGATTATATTGCATTGCGGTTTGGTCGTTCTTCCCCAAGAAAGAAAGTTCGTAGCTGTCTCCCGGATGCACAGGAAGATTGGATGCGGAATAAAAGTCATACGCTTTGCCTGAGTATTCCCGATCTGGAGTGGTGTTTAATAGGACCTCGCTATTTACCCCTCCCAGTGGATTTACAGTCATCTTAATATTGGTAACCTTAAGATAGCTTCCCGGATTTAATTCATCCCAGAATGTAGTACTAATTGACTTAATTGAGGTGTCAGGAAGCCTGGTTGTAGTAGTCAAATGCTGTTTGCCATTACTAGTCGTCGGTGTAAAGTACAAACCGACCCAACGATTTTTACCGTTGGTATCTGTTGTAGCTGATTCAAAGAAGAAACGGTCGCCTTCACGAGCTTTGCTTGGATCATATCCAGACCATTCAGCATCGCAACTAATGGTAACTACTTTCCCGGCAAGATATTTATTCCATTCCTCAACACTAGGCCCATTCAAAGCTTGACTAATCCACTTATCCTCGAATGTTGCTTCAAACGAATTGTCTGGCAAGAAATTGTGCAAATCAACGCCCGACAATAATGTAGTCATATCCTTTATAGAGTACTTATCGTTTGTACCATACAGCTTACGAAATCCATCACCTAATGGGCTAAGTGCTTCGTTAAGCGTCATCATGCTAAGCACCTTCTTTCTAGGTGCAAAGCGTATAGGACGGCTCTAACTACCCCCCCCACCACTCTTAACCAAGCAGACCAAGCGTTGTTGGTATAATGGCGATACCAAATTATATTATCTTTTAAAAATAACTGGTAAACATTATTATCATTACTCCTCACTAGAATACGCACATGATCTTTATTATCAATTGCAGGTGGTTTGTTGCTAAATATGCTTCCAATTCCGTAATAATAACCTGTAGTCATCAAGTCATTAATCATGGTCATTTCATAACATTGTTTTGCTTTACCCAAATCTACTTGAAGAGCATTCAAATAATTCTGAGCATCTTTAAATGATAGTTTTTTATTAATTCCAGTAAATGAACGAAAACTATTCATGAACGATGTAATAATCTCACTAAGCGGCATACCGAGCACCTCCCCTCAGGAAGGCGAATAGAGGTAGTTTAGTTACCCCGCCCCCCAAAAATTCTGAAACTAGCCAATTTCTGATCTCCATCCACTCACCTTTCTTTGTTTTCCCATAAATAACATAATCACTTTTAGCAATAAAATTAACCGATAGCCTAGTCCACTTCTCGGGATCTAGTTGTTTAGGGCTAATCAATATAGGAGAGCTTTCCTCACCTAATTTACTAATCATCATATTGCCCCGTATCAGCATGGATAGATTATAGCGGCTACCAGGCTTAAGAAGCTTTTGATTATAATACTTATAAATTCCAGATGTCGGGTTAGAATCGTTGCGATCAGCAGTAAAGCGGATAATGCCCTCAGCTGGAGATGAGAGGCTACCATTATTGCCACCAAAGTTAGTACTATTATCAACTACGCTAAGATAGTACCCGTTATCGATATAGCCTGTCGCATCATCAATGCTTAGCTTATCTGTCAGAGCATACTTGGTTCGCACGGCATTCATCAAATCAGTAAGCTTATCACCAATCATTTACATCACCACTTTCCATTTGCAATCTCGTCTTCGATAGCGGCCTTAGCCTTGTCAAAGCTGTCGCTCATCTTGGTATCTACATAGGATTTGAGGGCATTCTCAATGGCGTTGTTGTCGGCGTCCTTACCGTCCTTACCCGGTACACCTTGCTTACCTTCCGGCCCCCGGACACCCGGATCACCTGGAATACCTTGGATCCCCTGCAAACCGCGAGGCCCCTGAATACCGGTAGCCCCTGACAGGTCAACAATAAAGTTAAATTCTTTACCGTCCCAAACGAACAAATCAGCATTATCCGGGTCATCGACGGTAGAAGCGATAATGACAAAATCGCCTTCGCTTAATCCGTCACCCTTCATTTCAGCCTTAGATTTGAATACCTTGCTAATGCTAAATGGCTTGCCTGGATCCCCCTTCGGCCCCTGCTTGCCTTCTGGTCCGCGGCCGCCTGGATCCCCCGGAACACCTTGAATTCCCGGAATTCCTTGACTACCCGTATCACCTTTAGCACCTCGAGGGATATTAAAGGTAACGAAGTTCTTGCCATCGCTAGCTGTCTGGACAACGGTCGCGTTCTGGTCCGCATCAATGGTGTTGACCTTAAAGACGTAGTTCATCCCAATGTTCATTACCGCCTGGTCAACAACATCTTGGAAAGTGATTTCCTTGATTTCTTTCTGAGCCAGGTCAGTGATGTTTTGGTAGATAGTAAAAGGAATGGTTTGTTGTGGTGACGGGTAAATTGACCGCTCACTAGTGCCATCACTGTCATTCCATTCCTCCCAAACTTCTAGGTAGTACTTGCCCACCGGAAGCTGAGTAAAGTCTTCACTGTCTACGACCATGCTGGTGCCAGTAATCTTAACTGCGTAGTCACCAATGTAGTTAGAGCCATCACTGACTTTGGCTGTCCACCGGTGGCTTGGATCTGGACGCTGAGGGTCGCCATACTCATTCTTTGGTGAGATAACAATGTCCTTAGTGGTTTCAAGATGCTTAAAATTCATATCGTTGGTTTCAATGTTGTCCAACGATCGCATTGCATTTGCCAACAGGCTCATCTCCTTACTTCATTGTGACTTCAATCATTCCATCATCGTACTTCTTCGCAGTAAAGTCGTGGCAACGAACCGTAATTGAGGTGTCGCCAGTAAGCATTGGCATAGCTGGCCCATCAAATGGATCAAACCAGAAGTCAACCTTCTTGCCTTCACCGTACTTTGGGTCATCAGAGTACCGAGCGACGATCTGGAGCTTACGCCCAACTAGGTTGCCGTTGTACTTAAAGTCACCCGTGAAGCCGGACTTATCAGCACCATAGATACTCTTGTAGTGATCGGCAACGTCTTTCCGCTCAACTGGCTCTACCTTGAGTCGTTGCAGTTCCTGCTTAGCGGCCGTATCGTACAGAATCAGGTAGTGGTACTTAAGCCCAGCCGACAAATCGCTGGCAAACCACCCGGACACAAACAAATCATTTGTATCAACCGTGACGGACTTGCTATCTAAGTAAGCCGCACTTTGATTGAGCATGATTTCCTGTGTGTAGTCCAAAAAGTTGCCATTACCAGCCTTGTCATCAGTGTACCGGAAGATAACGTGAAGCTTCTTGCCGGCCATATCCGGTGTGTAGTCAAAGCTTGCAGAGAAACCAGACTTGCCACCATTTGGAATGTCTGGATAAACTTTTGCTACGTCTGAACGATTTGCTAACGCAACTGCCGCCCGTGCATACTCATGACCCGTGTCATCTGTCAAAATAATATAAGAAAATGGCTTGCCTTGTGCTTTATCACTGGCAAACCACCCGGACACTGTTAACTTATCTTCATTAAAAGTGTAGCCATCTAAGTGACCGCCACTCGTAACTTTCTGTTCTGCCATCGAAGTAAACACCCCCGTTAAATCAATACTTCCATCAATATGCTCGCCCCACATGTTATCAGTGAACTGCCAAGCACCAATGAAGTTACTGATACCTGGGAAGTAGCCCATATTTGGTGAGGTAACACCCGCAAGTGTAGAATAAGCGGCAATCCAAAGCATTGCGCCAGTCGCACTATGGATTGCTTCAAAGTCCCACAGATTAGCCATGCCAGAGTAGGAGTAGAAGACTGGTACATACCCAGCAGCCTTAATGCATTTAAGGAAAGCGATCGCTGCTTGTGTGTTGCTTGCCCGGTAACCCAGTCGTTCTTCATAATCCAGGACTAACGGTGCGCCTTGCGGCAAGCCCATTCTGCGGGCACAGGTAATAGCGAGGTTAGCTTCTGACACCGCTTGGTAGGTGTTTCCCCGAAAGCGTGAGAAGTGATAGCCTGATGCCATCAGTCCTTCATGCTTGATAGCGGCAATCTGTCCAGCACCGTAACCATTCGTCCAACCAGTACCTTCGGATAGTTTGACAATTCCACCCTTTACACCACGTGCTTTCCACTTGTCCCAAAAGTTGTAGTAAGCAGCTTGGGGTTGAAAGGCCGACACGTCTAGTACATATCCGTAGTTAGTCATGAACCACCACTCCCGTCTGTGGCTTTGTGTTAGGGTCAACGGTCGGGGTTAAGTCACTCTTTTCATAAGCGGCCTGGACCGCATGCTCAACCGTTTCACGCTGAACGTCGAAGCCTTTATCAGCTAAGGTGCTGCCCACAATCGTGGTAGCCTGCTTAAACTTATCGTGTCCCGTAACGTCTTGGACGTTTACTAAGCTGTTAACGGCATTATCAGCGAGTGAGTTAACTAGTCCTAGTAATTCTCGCTCTTGCACTGTCTTAGCATGCTTCTGCTTCTCTACCATGACTGGTTTAAGATACTTCCATGCAAAAATAGCTACCGTCACTAGGGCCCCTGACTGTACCAACCAGTTACCAATGTCAGTAATAATTTTTAGCATTACTTTTCCTTCTTTCGGTTAAAAACTTCTTGTTCTAGGTTTTTGATGCGAGTGTTCCTCACTTTAGCTTCGCCGATGTGTTCCTCAAATTTATCTTCTAGTTGATCAACACGGTTTTCGGTTCGCCTAGCAGATGACTCAATCGAATTAATTGAGTGGCTTAAATTATCAATTTGGCTAATTAAAGTTCTAACGGAATTTGATAGTTTCTCTGTCCCATTCTTAATAGCAAAATTCAGCAGCCAAATAAGCCCGCTTCCTGCAAGTGAGATGATAGTTACTATCGCTAACCATTCGTCAAGCGAGTACCCCATAACATGGTGCATTTTCTCACCTCCTCATAAACCCGCCCATAATAAAAGCGTACGAAAGCGTTAAAAATTTGACGCAATCGCACGCTTTTCACTATGTATTGTGTATTTCTCTGGCGAGTATGTGATAGCTATAACGTGGTTAAGTAAGTGTGATGGAACATCAGCAAACCATTGGCAGTGTACTTATCTTCTTTATTAAATTGCTGACAGTATACGCAAATCGTTAAATCAGGCTTAGTATGGATAAAAACACCACGAGTACCAGTTGCTGCATATATTTCTTCGTTTCCATCAGGTTTAACAACTGCCGGGAGTTTAATACATTCAACTTCCTGTACAATGTCCTTATTTACTCCAAACGCCAACCGCAATTCAACCAACTTGAAGCTACCAAAGTCGGCAACCCGGTAAGCACAGTTATAGCCGTTGTTAACATGGTCCCAGTCATAAGCGCCGTTTTCGTACTGGATGCCGTCACGTTTCCAAGGTGATAACTTGCCTAGTTGATCAGTTGTTGCAAGATTTTCTGGCTTATTCTGAATAATCGACCAATCAGAACCAACTAGCAGGTTCTTACCGTCTTTATCTTGCAGATAGGCTTTTGTTCCTGTTGCCATCTAAATTCCTCCTTTAATGATAAAGGACCCGGTTTTCCAGGTCCCCCATGCGTTTTTCTAGTTTTTCAATCCGGTCAACAAGATCACCATTCTTATCTCCCAAACCGATCACTGAAGTAACCTCAGTTTCAGGATACACTTGGACCTTATTACCGTTCTTGTCTTTGTAGTAAAGCTTTACGTGTGGATTCAAACTCATTCTTATACCCCCTCCTAATCATAACCAACTGACAAGTCCTTGATTTGGCACTCTACGATACCCATCCGAGGCAAATCATCCGCAGCTGTACCATCAGCAGTATATGAAAGTCCGCTTGAAGAAGTACTTAAATCACGTACCTTTAAGATGATGCTTAAATCATCATTTGCAACACTATCGTAGTTGGACTCTTCATATTTTAAGTTTGTCGTTTCGATGTCAACTAAGTGCGCATGCAAGTCTGGATAAGTATGGCCCCACGCATCTACTCGGGCATCAATAACTTCGTTAGGCTGCGGGATCTGATTAAGTTGGGCTGCAAATCGAATTTCCCAACTGTCAGAAATGCCTTTGATATAGCTACCGATGTAATGTCCATAGTTACGTAGTACGTTCCAGTTATGATTCTTTTGCTCATAGGCTTGGGAGTTTTGAAAAGGGCTTGGCTCTTTCCATAAGTCAAGAGTCGGAATTTCATCAGCCATCTAATCGCCCCCCTTAGGCCGTAGCGTCAGTAGCTTTCTTTTGATCATCAGGTTGTAAGTAGGCCAAAACCTTCTTCTTGGTAATTTCAAAGATATCCTTGATCGTAACGTTGTCAAATGTCTTGCCATCGCCTAAATCATCTTGCTTTACGACTAAGTTGCAAGATACATACTCGCCATCAGAATCGTTACCATAAAGCCCAACTTGAGCATCAGAAACTTTCCCATCAGAATCATACTCATAAGTGAATTTATTCATGTAAATATTCATTATTCAGCATCTCCTTGAACTTGTGGATCAGTAGTTTCCGTCTTATTTTCCTTGGCTTGCTTGCTCTCAGCTTCCTTAAGTTGGGACTTAAGCAGTGCAATTTGCAGTGACTTTTCAGCAATTTCGTTTTGCAGATTTGCAATTACTTCGTTTGCATCAATTTTTTGATTCATAGTTTAATCTCCTCTTCTTCTTTGATTCCATCAATGTGACGTAAGCGGTCTGACTCATAGCCCTTCCGCTTAGCTTTGAGCTCCCAGCCAAACTTAGCATTCGGCTGGTCTGACTTTACAACAAAGCGATTATCATACCGAGTTTCAACCCAGATGTGACAATCGCTATAAGGTGTAATGAAAACTTGATATTGAATTTTTGTGTTGACCGTTTCGTTAAAAATCTTGTCGATCCCGATGATCACTTCACCAGCATTACCAGTGTTTGCTTCACCAATGTCGCCAAAGTAATATTCCGCCGTTTCGTAAGCGTTAATTCCGACATAACCTTGACTCGTTTTAACGATCGCATGCTTATATCCTTTAACATTCAGCGAATCAACCGTGAGCTGGTTCTGAATGTTCGTCCCACCGACGGCGTTTATCCAAACTTCATCACCCTTATTACCCAGGCCAAAGTAGGCACCAACGCAGTTATCCTTCTGAATATTGAAAGTTGATCCGTTAACATCCCCATCGGCCAGTGGATGCAAATTGAAGTCGATTCTATTTTTAGTGTTAAATTCGATTTGCGATTGTAAACCGTTAAGGGAGCTCATTACTGACATATTAGTGTCTCCGCTAGACAATGTTATTCCCTGTAGCTCGTCATAGATCGGCGCCTTGTGAGGTGTGTTAATAGTGATATTAGGCCCATGGCCATACGTTTCCATGTCAATTTCATCACGATTCTTGTCGTAACTAGCGACATTCGTTCCAATAACAATGTCATCATTGGAAATGAATTCAAAGAGTGTGCGATAAGCATGACTGTGGTTAGTAGGATCAAAATCCAGAAATTTATCAGCACCAATTTGTGCAACTGCCGGATCACCATTGGAATTAGTGGCTTTGCTATGCCAAATTATTGTTGAACCCTTGATACCAAATTGGTTTTCATCGTCACCAGCGACTAAATTAATTCCCCGTAGTGTCCCCGATACAATATCGTCCGCAGAGAAGTTCTTCACGTGCATATTCCCAACATCTAAAGTTCCACCGTGAATATTGTCAGCAGTTAGATTGATAACCCTGATATTACCGGCGTCCAGTGTTCCCGACGTAATCTTATCCGCCGCAATATCTACAATTGCCGCAGAAGGAATAAACGCCGTTCCACCGAAGACTACTGAGTCAGCGTCCAGGAAAATCTTGCTAGACTGAATCAGTGTCCGACCGGCTTCGAGGTTGATTTGGCTGATTAACTTACCTTTAGTAACACGTAAATTAATGTCGTCACGAAGCATATCAAAACTACTTTGGACGTCATGCAAAGTCGTGTCAGCATACTTAAGGACCAGGTTAGTAATCTCAATTGTGCCTTTGAAACCGTCACAACGAATACAAAAGTTTTTAGCGTTACCCTTTTGCCAGGAATCATCATTGACAGTTATCGTCATACTATAGCTACCCTTCTTGCCTTTAGCAGCAGGAGTGGCGTTAACAATGGTTCCCCAAGGAACCCAAGGGTCACCGTCTAGTTGAGGAGTAAGCTTAGTGTCAGCACTAGCAACGTAATCAAACGTCAATATCAGTGTTGAGCCCTTATCTACGTCCTTCATACCAACTAAAGGAG
>DXAF01000021.1 GCA_019117185.1 Candidatus Limosilactobacillus intestinipullorum
GGTTAGTTCACGTGTGGTAAGATGTTTATAAGTCATTTGTGATGTTCCTTTACTTTTGTTTGTGGTTATTCAAAAGTCTATCACAAATGGCTTTTTATTTTTCTAACTTAATTTTACAAACGGCGTTTTAAATTAGTGGTGGGTGGAGGGAGTTCATATTAGAACCCTGGTCCATTTACTGTTATACTTAACTATTAGACAATTTAAAAAGAGGAGACCAAATTATGGCGGACCAACTAAACGCAATTTTTGAACAAATAAAGAAGTACAATAAAATTATTATCCACCGGCACCAACGGCCGGACCCGGATGCTATCGGGTCCCAAGTGGGCCTGGGTGAGATCTTACGGGCTTCTTTCCCTTATAAGCAGGTTTACCTGGTTGGTAAGCATATTCCTGGCTTTGACTGGATTGGGACCATGGATGAAATCGATGGTGGAACATTTAATGATGCCTTGGTAATCGTGACCGATACTGCTAATGCCCCCCGGATTGATGACCGGCGCTTTAACAATGGTGACAAGCTAATCAAGATCGACCACCACCCCAACGACGAGCCCTTTGGGGACCTGATGTGGGTTGAACCAGCGGCGTCGAGCTGTTCGGAAATGATCTATGACTTTTATCAGCACTTCAGTGACCAGCTGACCCTGCCGGCTAAGGCTGCCCACGCCCTGTATGCGGGAATTATCGGTGATACGGGTCGCTTCTTATACCCCGCTACGACACCGCGGACCATGTTGGTGGCGGGCGCATTAATGGCTGCCGGCGCGGATGCCGCTGCTATTAGCCAGCGGGAAAATGAAATTACCCTCCCGGTCGCACGACTGTCAGCCTATGTTTATGAACACCTGACCATTCTTGACGACGGGGCTGCGTACGTGGTGCTGACGGATAAGATTTTAAAGCAATTTGGCTTGACCGAAGCGGGGACGTCCGCCGTCGTTTCACTACCAGGCCGAATTAAAGACGTCCGGGCATGGGCCATCTTTGTCCAACAAGAGGATGGCCACTACCGGATCCGTCTCCGTTCAAAGGGACCAGTCATTAACGGCCTGGCCAAAAACCATGATGGTGGTGGTCACCCACTAGCCAGCGGTGCCAAGGCCCAGGACGAAGATGAAATTAAGCAGGTAATTAATGAGTTAGACCAGCTAACTCGCGAAAAGTAATTAAAAGAGGAGCGCAAATGACGAGCAGAACCTTTAATGATTTTAAGCTGAAGCCATACCTGGTAAAGGCGGTTGTCGCAATTAACTTCCGTCAGCCAACCCCGGTCCAGGAAAGGGTAATCCCGGATATCTTGGCCGGTAAAAGTGTTGTTGGCCAGTCGGCAACCGGGAGTGGGAAGACCCACGCCTTCTTGTTGCCAATCTTTTCGCAGATTGACCCCAGTAAGCAGGCGGTCCAGGCGGTAATTACTACGCCAAGCCGTGAATTGGCCTACCAGATTTACAATGCCGCTAAGCAGTTGAACCAGTATGCTGACCAGCCTTTAACGATTCATAACTATGTTGGGGGGACTGATAAGCAGCACCAGATTGACCAATTGACGCGCAAACAACCCCAGTTGGTGATCGGGACGCCAGGCCGGGTGTTGGACCTGATCAATTCCCAGCACCTTGATATCCATACGGCAACCATGTTTGTAGTTGATGAGGCTGATATGACCCTGGACATGGGCTTTTTAAAGCAGATTGACCAGATCGCGAGCCACTTCCCGGAGGACTTGCAAATGATGGTCTTTTCCGCAACTATCCCCCAGAAGCTTCGGCCGTTTTTGAAAAAGTACATGGCTAACCCGGTAGTGGAAGAAATCCCAACGGCAACGGTGATCAACCCGGATGTCGAAAACTGGTTGATGTCGACGAAGGGGCAGGATAAGAACCAGTTGATCTACCGCCTGCTTACGATGGGGGAACCTTACTTAGCGTTGGTCTTTGCCAACACTAAGGAACGGGTTGAAGAACTGACCCGTTACCTCAGTGAACAGGGGTTAAAGGTGGCCATGATCCACGGGGGACTTGAACCGCGGAAACGCAAGCGGGTGATGCGCCAGATCCATAACCTCGACTATCAGTACGTGGTGGCATCGGACCTGGCCGCCCGGGGAATTGACATCGATGGTGTTTCCTTGGTTATTAACGACGACATCCCAACTGACCTGGAATACTTCGTGCACCGGGTAGGGCGGACTGGTCGCAACGGGATGCCGGGAACGGCAATTACCCTCTATGCACCGGCAGAAGACGACCTAATTGCCAAATTAGAGGAACGGGGAATCAAGTTTATTCCTAAGCAGGTCAAAAATGGTCGGATTGTCACGACCCACGACCGGAACCGTCGGAAGAAGTACCAACGGCGGCAAGCGAAACTGGACCCCACAATGAAGGGTTACGTCAAAAAGACCAAGAAGAAGGTTAAGCCCGGTTACAAGAAGCGGATTAAACGGGCGATTAAAGAAGATGAGCAGCAAAAGCGCAAGTTAGAGCTCCGGCACAAGATGCGGAAGGCCAAACGGCAACGGCAGCGGCAACACCGGCGGGAGCGAAACGGCCGTTGATTTTTAAACCGTAGTCCGCTATAATATGACTCGTTTGGGATATGCCGACCAAGGTAACCACTTTCAGAAACAGCCGGGTTGTTGTGACGGCTGACTGGTTCTTGGTCGGTGCTCCCCATCCGCAAATTGTGAATAAACCCGCTAAGGGAAATTAAAGAGGTAAACGAAATTCCATCGTTGCAAGCAAAGTGGTACCGCGTCGGTAGGCGTCTTTGTTGCAAGGATGGTTTTTGTTTTTTGAAAGGAAGAGAAGCATGAAAAAACTGAAGAAACTAAACAGTGCGCAAGTACGGCGGATGTACTTGGATTTCTTCAAGGAACATGGCCACCAGGTAATGCCAAGTCAGTCCCTAGTGCCGGTCAATGACCCAACGCTGCTGTGGATTAACTCCGGGGTGGCCACGATGAAGAAGTACTTTGATGGCAAGGTTGTCCCTGACAACCCGCGGATGACGTCGTCACAAAAGAGTATTCGCACCAATGATATTGAAAACGTGGGGAAGACGGCCCGTCACCACACCATGTTCGAAATGCTGGGGAACTTCTCCGTGGGCGATTACTTCAAGAACGAGGTAATCCCGTGGGCTTGGGAATTACTAACCAGTGATAAATGGTTCGGCTTTGATCCGGAACGGCTCTATATTACCTATTACCCAAAGGATCATGATGCTTACAACAAGTGGCGTGAAGTTGGCGTGGCTAAGGACCACCTGATCCCAGACGAGGATAACTTCTGGGACATCGGCCAGGGTCCGTCTGGTCCGGATACCGAAATCTTCTATGACCGGGGACAGGAATTTAATAACCTGGCTGACGATGACCCGGAGAACTACCCGGGTGGTGAAAACGAACGTTACCTTGAAATCTGGAACATTGTGTTCAGTCAGTTTAATCACACGCCAGAAAATACTTATGAACCACTTCCCCACAAGAATATTGATACGGGGATGGGGCTTGAACGGGTCGTTTCCATCTTTGAAAACGCCCCAACAAACTTTGAGACCGACCTATTTATGCCATTGATTAAGCAAGTCGAAAAGCTCTCCGCAGGTAAGAAGTATGGCGCCAACAAGGCTGATGACATCCAGTTTAAGATCATTGCGGACCACATTCGGACGATCACCTTTGCGATTGGCGATGGGGCTCTGCCGTCAAATATGGGCCGGGGTTATGTTATCCGGCGTCTGTTGCGGCGGGCCGTGGTCGCGGGCAAAAAATTGGGGATTGACGACCCCTTCTTAGCCGACATGGTCCCAACCGTTGGTAAGATCATGGAAGACTACTACCCGGACGTATTGAAGAACGCGGACTACATTGCTTCAGTCATCAAGTCTGAAGAGGACCGCTTTAGCTCTACACTTAACGGGGGGCTTAACCTGCTGAACAGTGTGATTGCTGATGCCAAGCAAAGTGGTGATAAGCAAATTGATGGTCGGACCGCCTTTAAGCTTTATGATACTTACGGCTTTCCGATCGAATTAACAAAAGAATACGCGGCTGATGAAGGCCTGACGGTTGACGAGGACGGCTTTAAAGCGGCAATGACGGAGCAGCAAAACCGGGCCCGTAATGCCCGTGACATGGACAACGGGATGGGTGTGCAAACCGACTTATGGACAGACTTTAAAGCGGACAGTACCTACGTTGGTTACACCGACCTCACCGTGGATAATGCCAAGGTAATTGGCTTGGCCCATGATGGTCAGCAGGCTGATAGTGCCCAACCTGGCGACCAAGACATCGAAGTTATCTTTGACACCACCCCCTTCTATGCGGAAATGGGTGGCCAGGTAGCCGACACCGGTGACATCATCGATAACTATGGCAAGAAGGTTGGCCGCGTCGTTGATGTTCAACACGCACCAAACCAGCAAAACCTGCACCGGGTTGAACTGACGGCACCATTGAAGAAGGGGGCCCGCTACAAGTTAGTAGTTGACCGCCTGCGCCACCTTAAGATTGAAAAGAACCATACAGCAACCCACCTGTTAGACCAGGCCCTTCGAAACGTCTTGGGCGGTCACACCCAGCAGGCTGGTTCACTGGTGGAAGAACACTACCTTCGTTTTGACTTTAACCACTTTGGTCAAGTAACTGCTAAGGACCTTGCGGCCGTTGAAAAGATGGTCAACGACCAGATCTTTAAGGAAATCCCGGTAACGACCGTGGAAACGGACATTGACTCCGCCAAGGAAATGGGTGCCATTGCCCTCTTCTCCGATAAGTACGGTGATAAGGTCCGGGTAGTTAAGATTGGCGACTACAATACCGAATTTTGTGGTGGGGACCACGTTAAGAATACCAACGAGCTCGGCCTCTTCAAGATTGTTTCTGAAGGTGGGGTTGGTGCTGGCGTTCGACGGATTGAAGCCGTTACTTCAAGTGACGCCTACGACTTCTTGCAAAAGCGGAACCAGTTGTTGGAAAAAGCAGCGGCAGACTTAAAGGTTGCCCAAATTAAGGAAGTTCCACACCAGGTTGCGGCCCTCCAAGAGGAATTAAAACAGGCCAATAAACAGACGGCTGCCCTCCAGGCTAAGATTGCTGCCCAACAAGCGAACAGCGTCTTTGATGACGTCCAAAACACGAAGGCCGGCAAGCTGATTGCCGCTGAAGTCAAGGTTGCCGGAATGGGTCAACTACGGCAGCTAGCGGATAGCTGGCGGGCAAAGAACCTATCAGATGTGTTAGTCTTGGGGACCGCTAATGATGGGAAGGCCAACTTGCTGGTGGCCGTCAGTGATGACAAGGTTAAGGACGGCTTGAAGGCCGGGGACCTAATTAAGGCGATTGCCAGTGCCATTAAAGGTGGCGGTGGTGGTCGGCCAAATCTTGCCCAGGCTGGTGGTAAGGATCCCGCTGGTATTTCAAACGCCCTCAAACTAGCAAAGGAATACTTGGATAAGTAAAACCATTTTAATAGTTAAAATAGCGCCCTTGTGTCCAGTACCCCATGTCCTGGATGCGGGGTGTTTTTTTTGACTCGGGGGAGCTGGCAACACTTCGCGGAAATAATTGATTGCTGGTGGATAACGTCCAGACCGTTTTCCATTATCAGACCCCAATAATTGTGATTTAACAAGGATTATAGTAAAATAGTGACTTAAGAGACTATCTGGAGGTGACGATTGATGACTGCCAATAATGATAAGACGATGTTCTTCGATTTTGGTCAAGAACGCCAGGAAGACATCAAAGAAACACTAAAGACCGTTTATGAGTCGCTAGAAGAAAAGGGGTACAACCCGATTAACCAAATTGTTGGTTACCTGCTTTCTGGTGACCCAGCATATATTCCGCGACTAAACGATGCCCGTAACCTGATTCGGGCCCATGAACGCGATGAAATCATTGAGGAACTAGTTCGGTCGTACCTGAAGAATAATGGTGAGACTAAATGAGGTTAATGGGACTAGATGTTGGTTCAAAAACGGTCGGTGTGGCCGTCAGTGATCCGTTGGGCTGGACGGCTCAAGCGGTAGAGATTATCCCGATTGACGAAGAGGCCGCAGTTTTTGGTATCGACCGGGTGGCTCAACTAGTAAAGAAGGAACAAGTGGCCGGTTTCGTCTTGGGACTGCCGAAGAACATGAATAATACCGAGGGCCCTCGGGTGGACGCCTCTAAGCATTATGGTGAGCTGCTGAAAAAGCAATTTCCCACTATCCCAGTTGACTTTCAAGATGAGCGGCTGACGACGGTGGAAGCCCACCGGATGCTAGTGGAAGAAGCAGATATTTCCCGGGCCAAGCAGAAAAAGGTAATTGATGAAGTGGCAGCGACGTTTATTTTACAAAGCTACCTTGATCGTCACGGCCGGTTAGTACAAAAACTAAAATAGGGGATGATTAAAGTGACTAACAAGCAAAATAACGAAGAAAACTTAATTACGTTAATCGATGAAGATGGTAATGAACAATTATTCAAGGAGCTCTTTACCTTTGACTCTGATGATTATGGAAAGTCATACATCTTTATCTACCCGGCGGAACAAGAAAACGATGAATCAGTAGATATTCAAGCATACATTGTGGATGATAATGCTGATGGCGATGGTCAAGACCTTGTCCCAATCGAAGATGACAAGGAGTGGGACATGGTTGAACAAGTCTTAAATACCTTCCTGGATGACGAAGGAAACTTTAAGGCCTAGTATTGAATGACCGCGATATCCAATAGGTGGGAGCGAGACAGGACTAGCTTACTTAGTTCGTCTCGCTCCCCTTTTATGCTAGTTATGGGCCCCACCAGACGGCAATGATTTTTGCTATAATGCTGGTGGAATAATAGTTAATAAGCGAGGCACGGTAAAAGGATGGTACTAACAACACTGATTATTTTAATTTTGGTGGGCTGCTTTATTAACGGCCACCATCGCGGTTTACTCATGATGGCCCTGTATACGGGCGCCTACATTGTCAGCTGGCTCGTTGCCCGGGCGATGGCGCCACTGCTCGTCCAGGGGTTGGCCCGGCTCCTTCCTGACGTTACTACAAATTCATCGTATTCCGGGCAGGTACTTTCGGCAGTTAATTTAAACGCGTTTTTTAGTCGGGGACTCGCCTTTTTACTGCTCTTTACGGTAGTTTCCGCACTTTGTCACTGGGGAATTCGTCAGTTACGGTGGGTTAAACGGGTACCAGTGATTGGAACGGTTGACCGGCTGGCTGGCGGGGTGTTGTCGTTATTGGTTGGCTACGTAATTATTTTTTTAGTCTTGCTCGTACTTCAGCTATGGCCGGCTGAATGGTGGCAACTACAGCTGGCTAATTCTGGCTTGGCCCGACTGATTATTGACCAGACGCCTGCCTTAGCCCACCTGGTCTTGCAAACACTTGGATAAAAGGAAGTTGGAATATGAATCATAAAATTATTGAAACGTTAGAATTTGACCGGATAAAGGGACAGCTGGCCAAACACCTGGTTTCAGCCGCCGGCCACCACGAGCTGGCTGCTCTAGCGCCGGCTACGGATTACCAGCAGGTTAAGCAAATGCTGGTTGAAACGACTGATGGGGCGGACATCTTGCGACTGGTCGGGGGAATTCCCCTCCCTAAGTTGGCAGACATTAAGCCCCAGATGAAGCGGCTCAAGATTGGAGCAAATTTAAACGGGACCGAGTTGGCCCAGGTGACTAAAGTCTTACAGGCTAGTTTAAGTGTCGAAAACTTCTTTACGGAGCTGCGGGAGAAAAAAGTTCACCTCCGGGTGCTGGAGAAAACGGTTGACCAGTTAGTAACGATTCCTTCCGTCACCACCCGCCTGGTACGGTCAGTTGATCCCGATGGTCGGATTAATGATGAGGCTTCAAGTAAGCTACATGGCATTCGCCAGCTGATCATTAAGACCGAAGGGGAAATTCGCCAGCAGATGGCTCACTATACTAACGGGAAAAGTGCTAAGTACTTAAGCGAACCGATTGTCACCGTCCGTAACGACCGCTTTGTAATTCCCGTTTTGGCTCGCTACCGTAATAAGTTTGGTGGGGTGGTTCACGACCAAAGTGCTAGTGGGCAAACCCTGTACATTGAGCCGGGGGCGGTGATGGAAGACAATAACCGGTTGCGCCAAGCCCAGATTGAGGAACGGCAAGAGGTCCGTCGGGTGCTTGCGGAATTATCCGCGATGCTGGCTCCCTACCGCCAGGATATCTTGAACAACGAACGGCTGCTGGGCCACCTGGACTTCATCAACGCCAAGGCCCTTTATGCCCACCAGATGAAGCTGACCCTGCCGCAGCTTTCTGCTGATAACCACGTTCAATTGCGGCAGGCCTGGCACCCATTAATTGCCCGGGAGAAGGTAGTGGCCAATGATATTGTGATTGGTGATGACTACCAGGCGATTATAATCACTGGTCCTAATACCGGTGGGAAGACGATTACCTTAAAGACCCTAGGGTTAATCCAGCTAATGGGGCAATCGGGGCTCTTTATTCCGGCCCGGGACGGAAGTACGATTGGGGTTTTTGACAACATTTTTGCCGATATTGGTGATGAACAGTCACTGGAGCAAAACTTAAGTACCTTCTCGGGTCATATGGATAATGTCAAGGCAATTTTGGAACAAATTACTAGTCGCAGCCTAGTGTTACTTGATGAGCTGGGGGCTGGAACCGACCCGAAGGAGGGGGCAGCCCTGGCGATGGCGATTTTGGATGAAATCGGTCAGGTTGGTAGCATGGTTGTGATTACGACCCACTACCCGGAGCTCAAGGTTTACGGCTATGACCGGGCCAAAACGATTAACGCCAGCATGGAGTTTGACCAGGAGACACTTCAGCCGACGTATCGGTTGCTACTGGGTATTCCGGGACGGTCAAACGGGCTTGAAATTGCCAAACGCTTGGGGATTCAGCCGAGTGTTATTAGTGAGGCCCAATCGTTGGTCAGTGATGATAGTCAAGACCTAAACGCCATGATTGGTGACCTAGTTGAGCAGCGCAAGCAGGCTCGTGAAGAAAGTGAACGCCTGGCAAAACTCGTTGCGCAAAATAAGGCGGACCAGGCCGAATTGACCCAAAAACTAGACCGCTTTAATGAGCAGCGGGATAAGATGCTAGATCAAGCGCGTTCCCAGGCGAACCACCAGGTTTCCCAGGCAAAACGCCAGGCTGACCGGATTATTCACCACCTGCGCCAGTTAGCGGTCCAGCAGGGGGCTAATGTTAAGGAAAACCAGTTGATTGATGCACAAGGAGCGCTAAACGCCCTCCACCAAGATAACCCCCGCCTGCGCCATAATTCTGTCTTGAGACGGGCCCGGGCCAAGCATGACCTTCACCCCGGGGATGCCGTACTGGTCAAGTCATATGGTCAGCATGGTGAGCTCTTGGGTAAGCGGGGTAACCACAAGTGGGAGGTCCAAATCGGGATCCTTAAGATGGAAATTGATGAGCAAGACCTTGAAAAGGTTGCTAAAAAGGACCTGCCTAAGGATAAGCAGACGCGGCGTCCACAACGGTCCGCGGTTAATACAACGCAAACGCGGCATACGTCGGCCCGTCTTGACTTGCGGGGTCATCGTTACGAGGAGGCAATGAGTGAGCTGAGTAACTTTATCGACCACGCCTTATTGAATAACTTATCATCGGTAACGATTATTCATGGTAAGGGGACCGGGGCCTTGCGGAAAGGAACCCAGCAGTACCTACAAAGTAATCCCCGGGTAAAGTCCTTTAGCTATGCAGCGCCGAATGCCGGTGGTGATGGGGCCACCATCGTTAACTTGTAATTAGTAAGCAGTTTGGGTGACTTTATAACCGGGCTTTGTTAAAATAATGGTATTAACAATAGAGAGGAGTCTTAATAATGGCAGTAAAGGTAACGACTGACCAAACATTTGAACAAGACACGGCTCAAGGGGTGGCATTGATTGACTTTTGGGCAACCTGGTGTGGCCCTTGTCGGATGCAGTCACCAGTAGTAGAGGCACTGTCTGACGAGATGACGGGCATTAACTTCTTCAAGATGGACGTTGACCAAAATAAGGAAACCGCTACTAAGTTCCGGATCATGAGTATCCCAACCTTGATGGTAAAGAAAAATGGTGAAGTGGTTGACCAGATTATTGGCTACCACCCCCAAGAACAGCTGAAGCAAATCCTCCAGCAATACGTTGACTAACCTGTATTAAAGCACCAGCGGCCTCCAGCACTTGGTTTTTTCCAAATGCTGGAGGCCGCTTTGTATACGGACTTAGGTTCAGCTTTATTTTGCTTCTTTTTTGCTTGACCGCCGTTTCAAGTGGCGACCGGGATGCCGGGACTGTTTACCAGCCGGTTGGTCATCAGTGCTGCCAGAGGTGTCCGGGGTAACGTGGATGAAGGTTGCTAGTTCGGTCCGTTCCGTGGTGCTATTGGTTTGGGGGTCATTTTTAAGTAGGATTTCGACATAGTTATGGTGGTAGTCGCTAATCCGCCCTTCGACGACCGTCCCCAACTGGAATTCAATTTCTTGGGCCAGGTAGCCGCATTCGAGGCCAAATGAGGTGTTTTCCTCATCCTTTTTGATCCGGCTGGCGACAATGGGGCCGCCCAGCTGCCAGAGTTGGCTTGTTTTAGTGTGCTTTTGTAAACTCAGGTCGCCCAGTCCCAGCTGGTGAGTCAAGGTAATCAGGTCTTGCGACGAAGCAACGGGGTACTGGCGGGCAAGGTCCTTACCAATCCAGTACAGCATTTCGTCGGTTTCTTTCCCTAAGATGGCCGGGAGGATGACATCCCGTAACGTCCCGTTAATTAGGCCCTGGGGACTATTTAGTAATTCGTCATATAGTTGTTGACTCATGATCTGCGCTCGCTCCTTTTTAACAATCATTTATATTATACTGAAAAATATTGCTAATTGTAGGAACAATTTCGTTAAAGCTTGCAAATTCGCATTATTAAACCGATAATATAGTTTCAAGTATTTTTAACAAATAGTGAGGTGGCAAAAATGGATAGACGTCCCATTGGTGTAATGGACTCCGGGTTGGGCGGACTCTCCGTCCTCCGGGTCCTGCACGATGAATTGCCGCAGGAGTCATTGACCTTTGTTGGCGATCAGGGGCACTTCCCGTATGGTACGAAGAGTCAGCAAACAATCCGCCAACTATCATTAGCAATCGGCCGCTTCTTGGTGGCGCATGATGTTAAGCTAATGGTAATCGCCTGTAATACCGCAACGGGGGCGGCCCTAACCACCCTGCAGCGGGAGCTACCCATCCCGGTAATCGGGGTGATTCAGCCTGGTGCGGCGGCCGCACTCGCGACACCGGTACAGACGGTCGGTGTGATCGGCACAACGTCGACAATCAAAAACGGGGCTTACGTAAAGGCACTGCATGACTTGCAGCCTAGTGTGAAGGTGGTTAGCCAACCGGCCCAACCGCTCGTATCGATTGTAGAACATGGGCAAACAGGGACCCCCATGGCCCAACGTGCGGTCAACGCGGCCCTGGCAATTTTTGATGATCAGCCCATTGAAACGTTGGTACTTGGTTGTACCCACTTTCCGTTCTTGCGGGCGGAAATTCAGCAGAAGGTGGGACCAAACGTCCGCTTAGTTGACCCCGCCGTGGAAACGGTCCAGGCTGTAAAGCGTAAACTAGCGGCTTGCGACCTGCTTGCTCCGGTTGACAACACTGACCAGCAGGTAACACTATATTCGACCGGACAAAAGGCGGACCTGATGCGGGGGGCGGACCAGTGGTTAGCTGGTCAGTATGATACTTGTCAGCACGTCGATCTTGTTTGAGGAGTGAACTTATGGAAACCCTTGTAATTGCGACAAAGAATATGGGAAAGGCCCGTGAGTACCGTCAACTCTTTAGCCCATTCGGGATTACGGTCAAGACGTTGGCAGATTTTCCTGATTTTATAATTAATGAGGATGGGCAAACGTTTGAAGAAAATGCCTTCATTAAAGCGCAGGCGGCGGTTGACCACCTCCACTTACCGGTCATTGCTGATGATTCCGGCTTAGTGGTTGATGCCCTAAACGGAGCGCCAGGAGTTCATTCGGCCCGGTATGCAGGTGATCACGACGATGCTGCCAACAATGCCAAGCTGCTTCATGAGCTAGCGACGGTACCAACGGCTAAACGGACTGCGCACTTCCACACAACGATCGTGGCGCTCAAGCCGGACGGGGCCAAGTTAGTTACTGAAGGCCGGGTTGATGGCGTGATCCGTCAACAGCCCCGTGGTCAGAATGGCTTTGGTTACGACCCCCTGTTCATGCCCCAAGAATATCGTGATAAGACGATGGCGGAGCTGACGGTTGAGCAGAAAAACAAAATTAGTCACCGGGGCCGGGCAATGCGGGCCTTGATGGAGAAGTTTGAAAGCTGGTGGCGGGCATGACTACGGCGCTTGTCATCAGTGATAACCATGGTGACCGCGCCATCTTAGAGCGCATCGTTGCTAAATGGGCCGACCACGTCGATGTGATGATCCACTGTGGGGATTCAGAAATTCCCGCTACTGACCCGCTGATGAAAAACTTTCTCCGGGTGGCGGGCAATAACGACTGGCACCTTGGTTACGTGGCCGACCAGGAAGTGGTGGTCAACGGTTGTCACTTTCTGGTTACCCATGGTCACCATGACCGGGTTAACTTTACGCTAACGCCCTTGATGTTAAAGGGAGCCGCGGCTGGCGCGGACGTGGTCTGCTTTGGCCATACCCACCAGCTGTTTGCTGGTGTGGATCGGGGGATATTGTTAGTAAACCCCGGTAGTATCTCCCTTCCGCGGGGGCAGTTTGCCACGATTGGTGGCACCTTTGCGGTTGTCCAAGTAACGCCTAAGCAATTTACGGTTGACTTTTATGACCGTGATTGCCGAGTTCAACCCGCCCTCCACCAGGAATTTAACCGGGAGGTCGCTAATGATTGACCAAGGGCTCAAGGAGATGCTGTTAGCACACCAACAAAAGTTCATGATCCCAGCCAGTATCGTGGCAACGGTCAACGAGACTAATAGTCTTAACCATGCCTTTTTGATTCTGACTAAAAACCGGTATGCCAAAATCGTGGTGGTTGACAATGAGAACCATTATCGGGGGTTAATTTCCCTTGCCATGATAACGGACCGTTTGATCGAAACCGCGAAGATTAACGTGGCTAAACTGGACCAGTACCAGGTCGCCGATGTTATGCAGGTCGATGTTTTACCAATTACGGACCCGTATGACGTAGAAGAAAACCTCCACCTGCTGATTGACCAATCCTTTTTGCCAGTGGTCGACCGGGAGAACCACTTTCAAGGAATCGTTACTCGGCGTGAATTATTAAAGGCGGTCAACTATGCGGCCCACCGTTTTGACCACTACTATGATGTGCAATCTAAGTTAAGTAAATAATATACGAAACAGGGGCTGTGACATAACTCTCCCAACAAAAAGAAAAATGCCACAGCGCAGTACACGAAGGGCCTTTAGCGTTCGGAAATCCGAACACTAAAGGCCTCTTCGTGCTTGTGGGGGTTCAAAATATTGTGCCATTACACTTAGGACCACTATCGTAATGCCTAATGATTGGGTGGACCTTATTCATTTTTGAGTAGCTGTTCGATCGTTTTTAACACCCCATCATGGTTGTTATCATCGTAGGTAATATGCCCCGCTTGCATGCGGATCACCTGGTGGGCATTTTGCATCGCGTAACTTTGAGAAGTCATCGCAAGCATGCCGAGGTCGTTTTCGTTATCCCCAAAGGTGACGATCTCATCCGCACTAAGGTTAAAATGCTGTTGCAAGAGGGCCAGACCGTTGCGCTTTGTACCGTGGGCATCCCCAATCAGGTCGGTATTAAAACCGGAATTTTCAATGATTAAGGAAGCGGGCAGGTACTGGTCAAGGGTGGCGGCTACGCGCTGGAGGTCGATATGGTCGGCAAAATTAATCGAGATCTTGGTGAAATCTTGGCCCGGTTGTGCAGCAAAGATGTGACGGAGGTCAGGAACCCTGGTGACTTGCTCATAGAAGGTTTTCACAATTGCCAGATTGTGGTTATCCATCTGCTGGTCAACGTAAGAAGTCAGTGGGTCGGAGATGACAAGTTGGTTAATGTCGTTGGGACCGTAGAACCGGTCAAGAACATGCATTACCCGGGCGAGGGCGGCAGCCTTAATTGGGTAATTACGAATCATTTGCTGCCCGACGTGGATGACGGACCCGTTTTGTGAAACGAAGGACATCTGGTCACGGTAAGGGGCAAATTCCCGGGCCAGGCGGGGGTAGCTAGAGCCGCTGGCCGCAACGAAGTGGATTCCCCGCTTTTGCAGGTGGCGGAAAACCTTGGCAAAGCGACGGTGGTTATAAGTATGGTCATCACGGAGAAAGGTACCGTCAAGGTCGGTGGCAATCATCTTAATTGACATGGTGAGCACCTCCTTCCCATGAGAGGGGGACGTTTGCGGCATGAAGTTGCTTGAGGTAGGCGGCTAAAAACTGACTAGCGATTTGCGACTGGGTACCACTGGTGACCGTAATGGAAACCCGGAAAACTAACTGGGCATTTACGGTAACCGGGCCAATGATAATGGGGTCCTCTTGCAACTCAGGCGTGGTTGCGCTGAGCTGCTCATTGACCGCATTAACGATTGAGTGGACCTGGTCGAGCCGGGCACTAGGGGCAATGTGGATATCGACGTTGGCGACGGCATTGTTCCGGGAAAAGTTTTGCACAATGGTGATTTGACGGTTGGGGATGTAATTCAAAGTCCCATCCGCACTGGTAACCTGAGTGGTCCGGATGCCAAGGGCCGTAACCGTCCCCTTGATCTGTCCCAGCTGAACGGTGTCACCAACGTCTAGTTGCTGCTCAAGAAGAATAAAGAAGCCATTGACCAGGTCACTGACAAAGCCCTGGGCACCAAGGCCAAGCGCAATACTGAAGATCCCGGCACCGGCGACCAGTGTGCCGACGGGAACGCCGATCTCCGAGAGAATCGCGTACAGGAAGAAGAAGTAGCAGGTATAGCGGTAGATGTTTAATGTGAGGGCCCGGATGGTTGCTAGCCGGTTTTTATTCTTTAATAACTGGTATTTATTGGACTCTAAGAAGAGGTGGTTGATGATTATCCGCCCGATCCATAAAATGATAAAGAATAACAGGGCCGTCATGATGATCAGTAATAGTTTGTTTAAAATTTGTTGTGAGATTTCGTGCCAAGAGAGGTCGGTAAAGGCCGCCTTCACCTGGGCAAGTTGTTGATTTATTTGGGCATTTCCGGCACCAAGAATCATTAAACGTTCCTCCTTAAATAGTCAATCCTTTTAATTGTAACAACTCATTGCAATAAATGTCGATACCTGGAATTGTCGTTTAGCGCTGAATTATGGTATCCTAGTGCTAAGATAAAAATTAGGAGGCGCGAGTAAATGACATTTGGTGAATTAGCCGGGTTAATTGCAGCAATTGCATTTTTGATCCTGGTGGTCTTCCTCTGTGTTTTGATTAGTCGCTTGGGTAAGACAATGCAGGAGACTAACCGGAGCATTTCTTTACTAACTCACGATATGGATAACCTTAGTAAGGAAGTAGAGGAAGTATTGGGTAATACCAACTCCCTCTTAGAAGACCTCAACAAGAAGTCATATAAACTCGACCCCGCTGTGCAAGCGGTCGCTGATGTTAGCCAGAGTGTGATTGATATTAATGACCAGGTTCACAACATGGTTGACAAGGTTAACACCCAGCGCGAGAAGAACCGTTTCGGACTTGGCCTGGCAAAGACCGCTGGCAAGGCGGCGGTACTGGGGGCTTTTAACCGGTATCGTGAACGGCGGGCCATGAAAAAAGCAAAAAGGGGTATGAAAGATGAGTAAAAAACTATTTGCCGGGGCTTTATTAGGCGGTGCCGTCACGGCGGCTGCCTGGGCCCTGTTACCAGCTAAGAAGCGTCAGGCCCTTTGTGAACGAATTAGTGATCAAGTAACGGACTGGACAGATTATGCAACTGACTATGCGTTAACGGCATTAGACATTGTTGATGAGCGTCTTGCCGAGATGGATAACAGCGAAGTTGCAGCCAACGTGAAGAACGCGGCGCAAAAGGTTAAGGATAAAAAGGATCACGTCATTGACCACTTAACCAACGAAGACTTTGATGAGCAAACGGCGGCTATTCGCGAAAAGCTGGCGAGTGCTAGTGGTAAGGATGACCAGGATGATGACATCGTTATTGATGCCACGTCTGATGACCCAGCACCGGCAGCTGGTGATGACAAGTAATCATTTAATTAAAGCGCGTTATTAGAGAAGTAATGAGCAGGTAATTGAAAAGGCGTGTTACCAGCTCCACTACTTCTTTTTTTGATTTTATTGGTTAACGTTTGATAATTTGGCGGTTATTTGCTATATTAGTGTAGCTATGAAAAAATATGAAAGCATGATATATCAATAAAGAAAGGGCTATCTTATGGAAAAACAAGCAGTAACAATTTACACTGTTGCGCGGGAAGCACGTGTTTCGATGGCAACAGTTTCACGGGTAGTAAACGGTAACCCCAATGTTAAGCCGGCAACTCGTCAAAAGGTGCTGGACGTAATTAAGCGCCTCAATTACCGTCCAAACGCGGTTGCACGGGGCTTGGCCTCCAAGCGGACTACGACGGTAGGGGTTGTGATTCCTAGTATCACGAATCCTTACTTTGCCGAACTAGCGTTGGGGATTGATGATATTGCCTCAATGTATAAGTACAACATCATCCTGGCTAATTCGGACTATGATGATGACAAGATCCTAAAGGTTGTTCGTAACTTGCTTGCTAAGCAGGTTGATGGGATTATCTTCATGGGCTATGACTTATCGGAAGAATTACAAGCTGAATTTAAGAGCAGTAATACACCGGTGGTTGTTGCCGGTTCAGTTGTTAATGATAAGGACTTGCCAGCGGTCCGCATCGATTACCGGAAGGCCGCTAAGGAAGCGGTCACCCGCTTACTTGACCACAACGACGGACAGGTTGCACTGGTAACTAGTTCATTGGACTACTCAATTAACCGTGAAGAACGCCTCCCGGGTTACAAGGATGCACTTAGCGAAGCGGGTGTTGACTACGATGACCAGCTGCTAATCGAGACCGATGGGACCTACAAGGGTATCTATGACCAGGCAAAGTCAATTGCTGAACAGGGTGTTAAGGCTGCCTACGTAACCAATGACCACCTTGCCGTCGGCCTGTTAAACGGTCTAACCGATAATGGGATCAAGGTACCGGAAGATTTTGAAATCATTTCTTCTAATGATACTAAGTACACTCGTCTTTGCCGGCCAATGCTGTCTTCAATTACCCAACCCCTCTACGATATTGGTGCCGTTTCAATGCGGTTACTGACTAAGCTGATGGAAGATAATAGTGACAACGAACAGGACGTTATCCTTGACCACAGCTTTGTCGCCCGGCAATCGACACGTAAGTAGGGTGGTTTAGTTGCAAACGCGAAGTGCAATGCATACCCAGCCGTCCAATGAGTCGACACCTCATGAGTCCGGACCATACTTGGGTTTTCGGATTCTCGGGGGCTTGTTACTGGTCCTATTAGTAGTCAGCATGGTGTTGAACCAGACCTTTCTGAACCAACGCTTCGTTACCCGGGAGATGACTTCTTCAACATTAGAAAACCAACTATTAGATGAGGTCCATGCGGGGATGGCCCAGTATGGCTTACCGAGTAAGATGTTGACAAAGAGTGATGCGGACCAGGTCGTGCGGACGGTGGTCAGACAGGCCTTCCATGGTGAGCAGCTGAAGGTTAACCTGCAACCGGTTACCGACCAACTTGCTGGTCAAGCTAACAGTGAACTTGCCCAGTTTGGTATTTCAACGTCGTTATTGCCGGCTGGAACATCAGCAGCGATTACCGATAACGTTAATTCAGCAGTTAATTCACGGATCAATACACCACAGGTAACGGCATTTATTAACGGCCTTCAAGTGGTAAAGACGGTGGTTAACGTGCTCCTGGTGGTGAGCGCACTCGGTTTGCTGATAATGCTCGGCTTGGCGTTGCTTGGCCACCACCTGCTGAATAGTCTTACGTGGATTAGCAGTGGGGCACTGCTAGTGAGCGGCCTACTCTTTTTTGGTGCTCACCTGTTAATTCCCCAATTAGCCCAGGCCGCTCCTGACTACAGTGCGTTTGCTGTCCAATGTGCAGCCGATTTTCAGCGGGTTGCTAATGGGTGGTTAGGTATATTGGCAATTATCGTGGTTATTTGCTGGGGATTGCGCTTAATCCGATCTTCTCGGCGGTAGCCTTGAATTTGGAACGCTTTTTTGCTAAACTTTATCTGTTTATCACATTAACTTAAGAAAAGAGGAGTCAGTAATGTCAGGACATTCAAAATGGCATAACATTCAGGGACGTAAGAACGCCCAAGATGCTAAGCGTGGGAAGATCTTCCAAAAGATTTCCCGTGACTTATACCAAGCAGCTAAAGCAGGTGATCCTGATCCAGCCAACAACGCGCAATTACGGTTAGTAATTGACAAGGCGCACGCGGCTAACATGCCAAAGAAGAACATCGACCGGGCCATTGCTAAGGCTTCTGGTATTGGTGGTGCCAAGTTCGAAGAAGTTACCTATGAAGGTTACGCTCCAGGTGGAGTGGCCGTAATGGTTTCTGCTTTGACTGATAACAAGAACCGGACGGCTTCCGCAGTACGGTCAGCCTTTAGTCATTCCGGCGGTTCCCTTGGTGCAAGTGGGTCCGTTTCATATATGTTTGACCGCAAGGGTCTGATTGAAATCCTGCGTGATGGCCTGGACAAGAGTGAAGATGATATGTTGATGGATGCACTGGATGCTGGTGCAGACGACATGAAGGCAACGGACGAAAAGTTTCAGATCTTCACTGATCCAAGTAATTTGACTGGTGTTCGTGACACCCTCCAAGGCGATGGCTACGAATTGGATACTGCTGAAGTAACCATGATCCCCCAGAACCGGACGGCGGTGCCAGAAGACAAGGCTAAGCAATACCGTCACTTGATTGATGAATTGACTGCTAATGATGACGTTTCCGACATCTACGAAACTGGTATTTTGCCAGACGATGATGACGAAGAATAGTAAAAAGGCTGGTTTTTCCAGCCTTTTTTAGTTTAAACAGCTCCCGTTACCGTTTTTTAAAGGTGAGGGGGGCTTTTTGTATATGAAAGGTTTTGAAAAAGAGATTGCGGTGGCAATTGGCCGCCGGGCGGCAGACCTTTACATTCTGCCGTATAAAAAGTATTACCAGTTATTGATCACCTGTCAGGGACAATTAGAGCTTGTAAAGGAAGTGTCTCCTGACTATGGTCAGCGACTGATTTCGTTTTTGAAATACCAGGCTGATATGGCCGTTAGTGAACACCGTCGGCCGCAATTAGGGGCGATGGAATGGCAGCGGGGACCAGAGATTGTGAACCTTCGGCTATCAAGTGTTGGTGACTACCAGGGGCGGGAGTCATTGGTGGTCCGGTTTATCTACCACCTTAGTCCGGCAAACTACCACCTTTTATTCCCGGACCAGTGGTGCATGCTAAAAAAGTTGCTTAAGCAACGGGGGTTAATACTGTTTGCTGGCCCGATGGGGTCCGGGAAAACCACTACGATGTACCAGCTGGCACGGGAGCTCTCGGACCAGCAGGTCGTAATGACAATTGAGGACCCGGTAGAGATCCACGAACCCAGCTTTATTCAATTGCAGGTTAATGAGTTAGCAGGGATGGATTACCAACAGCTGCTTCGTTTGGGCTTACGACACCGCCCAGACGTTTTTATTATCGGGGAGATTCGGGACCCGGAAACGGCTACGATGACCATTCGTGCGGCATTGAGTGGCCACTTGGTATTGGGGACTGTCCACGCCCAAAACGTTTATGGTGTGGGCGCCCGGCTTGCACAGTTAGGGGTGCCGGTCGAGTACTTGCCGCAGGTGTTAAGTGGAATTTGTTATCAACGCCTACTACCACAGCAACCTAGTGGGCAGGCAGTTTTGTTTGACTTGTTGCCCGGTTGGAAAGAAGAAAGCGCAGTGAAAAGGGGGATGACGGATGAATGGGGGAAACGTCTCACAGCGGCTTATGAGCAAGGGAAGATATCGGCGGCCACCCAGGCAGCATTTGCGCAAGGTTAATTTTAACTCAGCGGCTCAGGCGCAGTGGTTTCTGTTAGTCGGGGACCTATTGACGGTGGGTTTTTCACTGCAGCGGGCCCTAGCCTTTACGGGGGTGGTGATGAGAAGACAACAACCGGTGATTGCAGCGGTTAATGCCCGACTCCGGGCTGGAGAAACATTTGCCGATAGTGTACGTGCTTTTGTTAAGCCGGACTTATACTATCAACTAATGTTGGCCGAAGAGCATGGCGAACTTATTACGACGTTAAATGAGATCGGGCAGTTACTGGTAACTAAGCACCAGCAGCGGCAAAAGCTGCAACGCTTATTACAGTATCCCTTGTTGCTTCTCTTTTTACTCGGTGTTTTAATAGTCGGTCTTAGTGTCTACGTATTTCCAGAATTAGCGAGCTGGCAGGCCGGGGGTAGTGAAGCTGGTGGGCAGCTGCAGCCAATACTTATTGGGGTGGCCGCTTTCTTGATTATTTTTGTAGCGTTGGCCGGGGCTGGAATGGTGGTTCACTGGTACCGATTGGGGCCTGACCAACGGGTAGACTGGCTGTGTCGCTTGCCAATTGTTGGAAAGTGTTACCGCCTGTACTATGGTTACTACATTGCAAGTACGCTGGCTATTTTGCTCCGCTGTGGGATGTCATTAAAGGAGATTCTGGGGGTGATCGAGCAGTTTTCCCCACGGTCACTATTATTTTGCTTGGGCAAGGAGGCCCAACGGCAGGTCCAGGACGGGGGTGAACTGGATGACTTAATAAGAAAACATCATTTTTTACCTGGGGAACTAGCGGTAATGGTTCATAAAGGGATGACCGTTGAAGAGCTGGGGGCGGACTTTAACATGCTAGCTAAGATGCAGTTTAAACGCCTGCTAGTACAGCTTGGGGAGCTCTTTACCCTTGTTCAGCCGGTTATCTTCATCATCATTGCCCTAGTAATTGTAGGACTCTACCTAAGTATTTTATTGCCAATCTACCAGTCAATTCAGGGGGTCTATTAAATGTTAAAAAGGTTAAATAAGCGTCGCTCAGCGTTCACCTTAATAGAAATGTCCATTGTCTTGTTTATCATTAGCCTACTCATCTTAATCGTATTGCCTAATCTAGCCCAGCAGCGGAAACACGCAAATAAGGTTCATGGTAATGCAATGGTGACGGTAGTTCAGACCCAGATCGATGCTTACGAAAACGAGACCGGGGATGATAATGTTAGTTTTGCGACTCTAGAGTCCAATGACTACCTAACCAAGGCTCAGGTTCAACGAGCCCAGCGTGACCATATTGCCATCGTTAACGGGAAGGCCTGCCGGCAATGACGAAGCAGACTGCGTTTACCACCCTTGAGATGGTGATCGTGCTGGGACTGGTTGCTATTATTATGCTGTTGGCTGGTCCGCAACTGGGCCATAGTCAACAGTGCATTGCTGAACAGCAATTTTGGCAATCATTTCGTCAGGAGTGGCACTGGGCCCAAATCCAGGCGCAGCTGACTAGGGAGCCGACAACCATAGAATACGTCCGAGCAGAAAATGCAATGATTTTTCGGACCTACCGCCATCGTCGATCAGTGACGGTGCCAAATAGCTTACAAGTTGGTAATTTCTTGCCGATCGAGATGAAGCCAGATGGGTACGTGTGTCCCGGCAGTCGGTGGTTTTATTCCCAGGCTCAGCATTGTAAATATCGACTTGTGATTCAGATGGCCAGGGGGGAGTTTGATGTTAAAAAAGAGTAGGGGCTTTGTGTTGGCGGATAGCTTACTGGCTCTGGCAATTATTAGTTTAGGAGTATTTTCGTTGGCAAGTTGCCAGACCGTTCTTAATTACCAACAGCGTCGTCATGATCAGCAGTTAACTGCTGCCCGATTAGCAAAGGAAGCCAGTGATGGTTACCGAATCCACCACCAAGACACAGTAGTGGAGCGACTGGGTTACCATGCAACTGCCAGCGGTGGCCGGGTAGTTGTCGATTATCGGGGAAAGGCCATTTTACGGGTGGGCAAATGAAAAAGCGCGGGGCGTTTACACTGGTCGAATGTATTGCAGCACTGATGGTAACGACTTTTGTGATTATCTTAGCCGGACTGGCAATGACCAGTGTCCGGAAGGTTAACCAACATTCATTGGCGGGGTCGGTCGATTGGTTCATTTGCTTACAGGAGCTGGAATCGCCTGACCAAACCTTTGCCCTTAAAAAGGTTTATCGCTACCGGCTATTGCTGCGTGACCAACGGCAGCAACGCAACTATGAGTTACGCATTAGCGATCGCTTATATCTCCGCACGCCAACTGGTGGTTATATGCCGGTTTTGAGTGCGGTCCGTGCTGATAAAAGCTTTTTTCGCCAGTTAGATCAGCAACGAGTTTATGTTGAGGTGGGACGGACTAATGGGCAAAAAAATTATGGGATTATTTGCTTTGATAAAGCTGAATAGGCAACGGCCGGCCTACGTTTTGTTGACCAGCCTCCTTGTCTTGATGTGTATTTGTCTGACGCTGGTTTTTCAATACCACTATTATGCTAACCAGTGGCAGATACAAAGACACTTGACGGCTTCTTTAGTGAAAAAGACACAGGACAACTTACGTGCAGAAAAAGTAGAATAAGGGAAAGCGTTATCTTGAATTTGACTGTAAGAATCGGTAAACTATTAACTGTAATGTTTGTCATTGATAGGAGGTGACAAAGACATTGCAGCAGACACCACAAAAACTGTTCGAACTCTTTGACCAGGGCACTGAGATTTTGCAGGCGGCCCTGCGGAGTTCATACTTGGATGCCATGCTAGAAAATGCGGAAAACATTATTGACGGCCATGTCGCGGTCGAGGATGGTGTACCGGACCAAAAGACGGTGGCGCAGTTAACACAGCTGTACAAAGAGTTAGACTTACCGGCCGCTAGTCCGGAGGCCATTCGCCAGGTACTGCAGTTAAGCTTTTTAAAAGTGATTCGTAAGGATGCTATTCAGGCTAATCACCAGATGACACCGGACACGATTGGCTTTTTAATGGCCTTTTTGATTGAAAAGGTTAGTGACTTTGACCGCCCGTACACGATCTTTGATCCCACTGTGGGAACCGGGAATCTTTTGACGACGGTTATCAACCAGTTACAAAAGGCAAACTCAGAACCTGTTCACGGTTATGGAATCGATAATGACCCCGCAATGCTTGAAGTTGCCAGTGCCAGTATCACTTTACAAAAGCTTGATGTCGACCTGTTTCACCAGGACGCAATCAATGCTTTGGATATTCCCCAGTGCGACTTAGCAGTTGCCGACCTCCCAATCGGGTATTACCCGTTGGACAAGAATACCAGTGGTTACCAGACTCGTGCACAAGAAGGTCATTCATATGTTCACCACCTCTTGATCGAACAATCAATGAACTACCTTCAACCGGGTGGTTTCGGTGTATTCCTGGTCCCAAGCAATATTTTCCAGACTAAGGAATCCCAGACATTTGTCAAGTGGATTCACTCGGTAGCATACCTCCAAGGATTGATCAATTTACCAGCAGAACTATTTGCCAACCAAGGTGCACAAAAGGCAATTTTACTTTTGCAGCGACATGGGGGACAGAGTAAACAGGCACCAAAAGTGTTGCTCGGTGAGTTCCCATCGTTTAAACAACCACGTGAATTTAGTGCGTTCATGCAGGAAATTGACCAGTGGGTAAAGACAAATTTGAAATAGTAAAAGGAGACAGTTCTTATGTCAAAATCAATTGCAGTTAACGCCGGAAGCTCAACTTTGAAGTTTAAGTTGTTTGATATGCCAAGTGAAGAGGTGGTTGCTGAAGGAACCATCGAACGGATTGGTGAAAAGATGGGCCACGCCAAGATTAAGTATGGTGACGGCCAAAAGCATGAAGAAGAACAACCATTTGTTGACCATGGTGCAGCAATTAAGTACTTGCTGGACCAACTGATTGCGCTGGGGATCGTTAAGAGCTACGACGAAATTACTGCTGTTGGTCACCGGGTTGTTGCCGGTGGTGAATACTTCAAAGATTCTGCGGTAATTAACGATGACGTTATCGAGAAGATTAACTCACTCGCTGAATATGCACCACTACACGATCCGGCTGAATTGGTAGGCATTAAAGCCTTTAGAAAGGCTCTGCCAAATGCATTTGCCATCGCAGTCTTTGATACTTCCTTCCATGCCAACATGCCAAAGATGAATGCCCTCTACAGCATTCCGTATGAATGGTACGAAAAGTATGGTGCCCGTAAGTATGGTGCTCATGGTACGAGCCACCGTTACGTCGCTGCACAAGCTGCTAAGATGCTTAACAAGCCGTTGGAAGACCTTAAGCTGATTACGCTCCACATCGGTGCGGGAGCTTCAATTACGGCAATTAAGAATGGCAAGTCCTTTGATACCTCAATGGGCTTTACCCCACTGGCTGGGATTACGATGGCAACCCGTTCTGGGGATGTTGACCCATCGTTAGTAGCCTTTGTTGAGGAGAAGACCGGTAAGACGTCAGCAGAAATCATTGATGACTTGAACCACAAGTCTGGTTTGTTGGGTATTTCTGAGCTTTCTCCTGACATGCGAGATATTCTGGATGCTGCTGACAAGGGTAACGAGAAGGCTCAGCTGGCATTAGACATCTACGTTAACCGGATCAAGCGTTACATTGGTGCCTACATTGCTGAAATGGACGGTGCTGATGCGATCGTCTTCACCGCTGGCGTTGGTGAAAATAGTGCACCGGTCCGGAAGTTGGTTACTGACAACATGGACTACTTGGGAATTAAGATTGACCAAGAAAAGAACCAGTGCCATGGGGTTCAACGGGACCTTTCTGCACCGGACGCTAAGGTTAAGACCCTCCTGATCCCAACGAACGAAGAATTAATGATTGTCCGTGACATTGAACGGTTAAAGAAGGAACAAGCTAACTAATAAGCGAATTGCGGGAATTTCCCTGCGATCACTAATTAATATCTAAAGGTATAAAGGGGCTGGTGAAACTGCGTTTACCAGCCCCTTTTATCAAATAATGGGAGGAATTCAATTGCAATTTGTGACGGCCGATACCCACTTCTTTCATAGTAGTTTACTAGGAAATAATCAATTTGCGCCACGCCCGTTTCCCGATGTGATGACGATGAACCAGACAATTATTAACAATTGGAACCAGCGGGTTGGCGAACACGACCTGGTTTACCACTTGGGCGACATTGCCCTTTACTTTACCAAACCGGCTCAGAAGTCCTATGCGGCAGTGGCTGAAGTTTTACAAGCTCTTAATGGTCGGCTGGTGTTAATCAAGGGTAACCATGATAGTCGGGCCTTGTTTAAGTACTTGGCGGCCCATAATTACCTGGTTGATGGTCAGCCAAAGTACCAGTTTCACGATGTCGGTGTCTTGCTGAAGTATAATCATCGTCAGTATTACCTAACCCATTATCCATTGATGCTGGGGATTGCACCGCAGATTATTAACCTGCACGGCCATATCCACCACTATGCGGTCCCAATCAAGGAGAATATTAACGTCGGGGTAGATGCACCCGAACTGGACTACCTAACGCCTAAGTCGGCATTTGGGACGCCCCTGTCCTTCCCTGAAATCGAACAGATCTACCAGGCCAAGGTGGCGGACTTAGCTAACCGAAAGAAGGAATGATTGTGGTATGATTAAGAAAGCTAAATTAAGGACTAGGGAGGTGTAAAGTTGAATCGCGCAAAGATTCAGGATTATATTGACCAACGTGAGGAACAGCGGGCGGACCTTTATCATTTCGAACAACAGGACGATACACACTTTTTATTAAACGGCCACTCTTATGAACTGGTAAAAAACTACCGGGATGGCTTTAACGGTGCAGAATTAGCCAAGCGATTTAGTGGTATTCTCAGCAAATATGACTACATTGTCGGGGACTGGGGGTATGACCAGTTGCGGCTTAAGGGCTTTTACGATCCTACTAATCCGCTATACAATGTTGAGCAGGGAGTAAGCACGGTGGAAGATTACCTGCTTGAAGACTGTAATTTTGGTTGTGCCTACTTCATTGTCCATAATGAAAGTGTTAAGATTCCCCGGCAGCGACGCCACCGCAAACACCATTCACGTGGGCCGGCCATTCATGAACGACGCCGGCGGGTTAAACAACCTGACCCTAGCCACCGTCATAATCAGCATGCCAAGCGGGTCAAGGCGGGAAAACACCAGCAGAAATTCGTAATCCATCAACGTAAGCAAGGAGTAAAGAAGCAAAAATGAGTAATCACTACCAAGGATATTTTATCGACCTCGATGGTACTACTTATAAGGGAAAGAACCGGATTCCTGCTGCTGCGCGGTTTGTTAAACGGCTACAGCAGGCGGGGAAGCAAGTGCTGTTTGTTACTAATAACAGTACCCGGTCCCCGGAGTTTGTGGCAGATAATTTGACACGAAATCATGATATTCACGTTGGACCGGAAAATGTGTATACAACCGCTTTGGCCACGGCAGACTATTTAGCACAGCGGGCTGATGATCGTAAGCGAGTCTATGTAGTTGGCGAGAGTGGCTTGAAAGAGGCATTGACAGACCGGGGCTTTATTCTTGTTAACGAGGCGCCTGACTACGTAGTGGTTGGCTTGGATTCACATGTCACCTACGAAAAGCTTGAGCAGGCTGTCTTACTCATCCGGGCAGGTGCCACCTTCATTGGGACCAATGCAGATAGCAACCTCCCTAACGAACGGGGGATGGTTCCGGGAGCCGGATCATTAATTAAACTAGTTGAGTATGCGACACAGCAAAAGCCGCTGATGATCGGTAAACCCGAGAAGGTTATTATGGAGATGGCACTACAGCAAGTCGACTTGGCTAAGGATGATGTGATTATGGTTGGTGATAATTATCGGACGGATATACAAGCAGCGATTAACGTGGGGATGGATAGCTTACTTGTGTATACCGGCCTTTCCCAGCCGACGGAAGTAGCACAGATGCCGGTACAGCCAACCTTCACTGTGGAGACCTTAGATGACTGGAATATTGAGTAAAATTAGAGTGGTGCTGATTGTGGGGGTGAGCCTCCTTGCCCTTGCCAGCATTGCTTTTTTATTAGCAGTTAACCTTTCACCACTATTGATTAGTTTTCCCCACCAGCTTGGTATGCGTCCCCACGCTATTTTGCACGCGTATGGGCAGCTGCTCTTGTACCTGCAGCTGCCCGGACTAAAGGCGCCGCAGTTAGGTAAGTTGGCATTGAGTACATCGGCGGCGCATCACTTTGCGATGGTAAAGAATTATTTCATGGCCAACGAGTTCCTTATGGTAGTGACTACGGTCATAGCCGGGTGGTGTTTAAAACGTATGAAGCGACGCCAACAACTATGGCAGTTGCTGGCGCCGCTTCAGTACTTATTTACATTGATAATTGTTGTCCTGGCGCTGGTGATGGTAAATTTTGCCGACCTTTTTATCAAGAGCCACTACTTACTATTTCACGACATGGATTGGGTATTATCACCGGCTAACGATCCAATTATCCTATTGATGCCGGTGTCCTTTTTTAGCAATGTATTTGTCTTGTGGTGGGGGTTATTACTTTTCTTCCTGGTCGTACTCTGGTGCAGCATCTGGTTCAGAACGCGTTTTTTGAAGTTTTGAACGTAGGTAACCAATGACGGCTGGGAGAAGTGTCACGAAAATTATCCCCAGGATAATGACCGAGAAGTGTTCCTGAACGAATGGCAGGTTGCCGAAGAAAAAGCCACAGGCGCAGCAGAGGGTTACCCAGGAGAGGCAGCCAATGATGCTGTAAGGGATAAAGCGGCGGTAAGGGAAACCAGAGCCAGCTGCGGCGAAGGGAGCAAAGGTCCGGATGATCGGCATAAATCGGGCCAGGATAATGGCCGGGGCCCCATGACGCTCGAAAAAGGCTTCCGACTTTGCCAGACTTTCCTTATTTATTAAGCGGCCAAACAGTGAGTGATTTGAAAGGTGCTTACCGATTTTATGACCAATTAGGAAATTTAATGAGTCACCGGCTAGGCAAGCGATTAAAAACAAGGTTACGAAAACCCAGATGTTAAGGTGATAACGCTGGTCGGCGGCGATTGCACTGGCGGCAAATAGTAGTGAGTCACCAGGGAGAAAGGGCATGATGACCGCACCAGTTTCGATGAAGATAATTGCAAATAGGATCAGGTATGTCCAATCACCGAATTGGTTGACCAGTTGGATGATGTGTACATCAATGTGTAAGATAAAGTCAATAAGCGTTGCCACGAAAATTCTCCTTTAGCTTTGATTAGATTTAACAGTCATGAAGTGTAGCAAGAAAAGGGCGCTTTGTGAAGAAGTGTTAACTAATATTAGAAGAAACGTAATAAATTTGAGATATTACTTTTACCTGAAATTGTTCGGAAACAGGGAGTGCTGGAGTGGTAACTTGAATTGAAGTTGGCCCCTAAAAGGGGTGTTTGATTCGACATTGATTATTTTTGATTTATAATGTTCATCTGTTCTAGAATTAGTTAATAATTTATAGTGATTTTTTATTGACAGGCCAAAACTATTCTTGTATAGTAGTTATCGTTGTCGAAAGACAATGCGGTTAACTACTTAATTAGTTTCAAGATTGTGGTTGACAATAACATATCAAAATGATATATTATTAAAGCTGCTTGTTTAGCACTGACAATTAACTTCTTAAAAATTAGTTGTTGACATTGAACGGCGGCTATGATAAAATAAATTTGTTAGCTATCCGCTAACGAGGTAGACCTTTGAAAACTGAATAAAGTTTCGACGAATCAAATGTGTAGGGTCTTCGGTCACTTCGGTGATTGGAGCAGAAACATTTGCGAAGTCAATTCGCTTAATTAATTTGAATTAGAGCTATTCAAGTTCTTATATTTTATATGAGAGTTTGATCCTGGCTCAGGATGAACGCCGGCGGTGTGCCTAATACATGCAAGTCGTACGCACTGGCCCAACTGATTGATGGTGCTTGCACCTGATTGATGATGGATCACCAGTGAGTGGCGAACGGGTGAGTAACACGTAGGTAACCTGCCCCGGAGCGGGGGATAACATTTGGAAACAGATGCTAATACCGCATAACAACAAAAGCCACATGGCTTTTGTTTGAAAGATGGCTTTGGCTATCACTCTGGGATGGACCTGCGGTGCATTAGCTAGTTGGTAAGGTAACGGCTTACCAAGGCGATGATGCATAGCCGAGTTGAGAGACTGATCGGCCACAA
>DXAF01000022.1 GCA_019117185.1 Candidatus Limosilactobacillus intestinipullorum
ATGACCATGAATTTGACCAAATTAGGAAAAATGGTGGCCAATATGAGACCGTCATTACTAAAAAAAGGAAAAAACCGAACCACAATTTTTGAGGATTCAAAATTCATGGTTCGGTTTTCTATATCAAAGGCTAAAACTAAAATAGTTTTTTCCCAGCCTCCTTTAATATTATTATATCCATCTAGCCTAACCATTCATATGATCCATGATCAGCTGGTATACCTTCTGAGCGTCCTCCGGGGTCTTACTGATTAGAATCAGTGTATCGTTCCCTGCTAGGGTGCCGATTACCTCCGGCACGTCCAACTCGTCGAACATCCCGGCTAAAATAGTCGCATAACTCGAGTTCAGCTCCGTTTTGACCACGTTGATAAACTGAACCGTTTCAATCGTCCGCACGTTATTACGGATACCTAGATAAAGACGGTCATAGTTATGTGCCGGATCCTTTTGCAGTTGGACGTAGTAGGTATGACCATTGGCATCGCTGGACTTGACGATATTCAAGGTATGGATATCACGCGAAATCGTCGCCTGTGTAGTTTCAATTCCGGCGTCGGTAAGCAGCTGCAGCAGTTCATCCTGGGTTTCGATTTTTCTCTCATTAACTAACTGTGCAATAAAGCGACGGCGCTCTTTGCGGTCCATATCAGCTCCCCCTCCTTGGCTTGAGCTTTTTTATTCATGCTAAAGATAATTTATTAAATATGATAAGCACTTCACTAATGCTTGTCAACGGCCAGCAGTTCCCGCTACCAGCTGCTTATGATTTTAACAGTGGTGAATAAAAATTAGGCCATTTGCATTTCCGCCAAGTAGCTTGCAAAGATGCGGTCCCGACGGTCAAGGTAGGCCTGGTTCTTCGCGGTAGGGTGCACCCGGTTGGTGAGGACGATCATTCCCTGGTCGGTCTGCCGATCCAGAATCAGCCAGGTTCCCGTAAAACCAGTATGGCTGATTAACAGGTGGCGGTCAGATGCACGCGAATGCAGCAGTTTCCAGCCAAAAGACCGACTGTGGGGGCCAGAAAGCGGCGTTTGATCACGGAAGAAGCGGTCAACGGTCTTCGACGTCAGTAATCCCGCCAGGTTGGTTTCAATCAAGGCGCGGCTGAATCGTTCCAGGTCCGCCATGCTTGCAAACAGGCCCGCACAGCCACAGTGCGCGCCTAAAACAAAGGCCTTGGGATCGTGGACGGTCCCGCGAATTAGCCCCCGGCCGGGTTGAACTTCGGTAGGGACGCACCGGTCGATAGCCGGGTGGAAGGTCGCTCCAGCCAGCCCCAGCGGACGCAAGACCCGCTCAGTAATCACGTTTTGAACTGGCTGGCGGCAGACCGCCTCGATAATCCAACCGAGGTACAGAAAATTAACGTCAGCGTAGCGAATCTGGCGGTTAAACGAACTATCCACCCGTTGCTGACTAAGGAAGGCCCGTTTCAACTCCTGCGGACTCAGCTGGTCACGGTGCGGGATATAGCCGCTAATTCCGGAAGTATGGGTTAACAGGTGACGGATTGTTGGCCGGGCATCCCCAAATTCGGGCAGGTACTTCTGAACCGGGTCATCAATTCCAATTTTCCCCTCCTGGACCAGCATCATAATCACCGGCACTGTCCCTAGCACCTTAGTGAGGGAGGCGAGGTCATACTGCATGTCCGGTTTCAATATTTCGGGAACGGGCCGCGTCTGGGCGAACCCCCTGGTTTCCCGAATACTCTCTTGGCCCTGAAAAAGCAGGTAGTTGATTCCGGGAACAATCCCGTCATCAGCCAGTGCGTTCAGTTGGGCCACCGTTTTGGTAAAATGCTTCATAGTTATTCCCTTCTAAAATAGAGGCTAGGACTTTTCCCAGCCTCTTATCTGTTTTTAAAGTATAGTAATGTAACAGCGTTGTCGCTGGCCAGCAGTTCAAGTGCTGATGAGTCGGCACCCGCCCTGACATGCTAGCTGTGCGGCGATGGGAAGGAGACAGCAAACTAGGCAGGCCCGTTTTACTGTTCTCCCCATACTGCTTTTACTAAATATTATTACCAAGGAACTGACTATTGTAAAGGTCAGCATAAAAGCCGTTTTTGGTCATCAATTGGTCGTGGTTCCCGGTCTCAATGATGTGCCCGTGGTTTACCACCACAATCTGTTCGGCGTTGCGAATGGTCGACAGGCGGTGGGCAACCACAAAGCTCGTCCGGTTCTTCTGCAAATCATTCATCGCCGTCTGGATCAGTGCTTCCGTCCGGGTATCGACCGAACTGGTGGCCTCATCCAAAATCAGGATTTCGGGGTTTGCAAGGAATGCTCGGGCAATTGTCAGCAGCTGCCGCTGGCCCTGTGAAATATTGGAGGCCGACTCGTTTAGCACGGTCTGGTAGCCATCCGGCAGCTCCCGAATAAAACTGTCGGCATAGGCCATCTTGGCAGCCCGATATACCTCTTCAGCGGTTGCATCCTCACGACCGTATTTGATGTTCTCAAAGATGGTGCCAGTAAACAGCCAGGTGTCTTGGAGGACCATCCCAATGTGCTTACGCAGGTCATCCCTGGTCATGGACCGGGTGTCCCGGCCATCAAGGTAGATATGGCCCCCTTGGACCTCATAGAAGCGTTCCAGCAGGTTGATGATTGTCGTCTTCCCTGCTCCGGTCGGGCCGACGATCGCCACCATGTGGTTGGTCTGTGCCCGTAGGTTAAAGTCCTCAATCAGCGGCTCGTCGTTATAGGAGAAGCGGACGTCCTTAAATTCAATCTTGGGAACAGGCTGGCCGCTCAGTGGCTGGCTGGCAACCAGCTGGTTATCCATCTCCTCGGCGTCGAGTACCTCAAAGATTCGCTCCGCTGACGCCACGGTTTGCTGAATGGTACTGCTCAAGTTGGCAATTTGGGTAATCGGTTGTGAAAACTGGTTAGTATATTGCAGAAATGCCTGGACGTTACCAAGGGTAATCTGCCCGCGGATGACTGCCAGCGCCCCACCAACGGCCACGAGAAGATAGCCAAGGTTTCGAATAAAGTTCATCAAAGGAAAAATCAGGATGGAGAAGAACTGCGCCCGCCAGGCAGCCCGGTAGTAATCATGGTTCTTCTGGGCAAACTTTTCTTCCTCATCATGCTCCTTATTAAAGGTTCGGACGATTGTGTGCCCCGCATAGGTTTCCTCCACTTGTCCGTTAATCTTCCCTAAAGCTGCCTGCTGGCGGCTAAAGAGTCGTTGGGCGGTCGGGGCAACAAAGGCGACGACCACTAAGCTGAGCGGAATCATTACAAAGGCCACCAGGGTCAGCTGCCAGCTAATGGACAGCATTAAAATTAACACCCCGACAAAGGTAATGACACTTGTTAAGATCTGAATCAGGCTCTGTTGGAGGGTCCCGGCAATGTTATCCATATCGTTGACCATCCGGCTCATGATATCCCCATTGCTGTGGCTATCGTAAAATTTCACCGGTACCCGGCTGAGTTTCTGCTTGAGGTCCTGCCGTAGCTTGTAGACCACCCGCTGTGAAATTCGGGTCATGATAACCTGCTGGGCAAAGCTAAAGAGACCGGAAAAGACGTAGAGGAGGATTACAATAATCCCGATTTGCAAAATCCGGTGAAAGTCAATCGGCAAACTGGTTAAATGCTGCCCCATTCGCATTTCATGGTAACCCTTCATGACCCCGTTATAGATGACGGTCGTGGCTTCCCCTAAGATTTTCGGTGCAATAATCGACAGGATAACGGAGGTGATGGCGAGAATAATTGAGAGGACCACGCCGACTTTCCACGGGCGCAGGTAGACAATCAGACGCCGGGTCGTGGGCCAGAAATTTTTGGCCTTGCTAATCTTTTTGGGTCCGCGATGCACGTTCCTCATCCCCTTTCTGAATTTGCGATTCAACAATCTGCTGGTAAGTCTTATTTTCCGCCCGCAATTCATCGTGGGTGCCCTGACCGACGACCTCCCCTTCATCTAATACGAGGATCAGGTCGGCGTCGGCAACCGTCGAGACCCGCTGGGCAACGATTACCGTTACCGCCCGCTGAATCTGTGGATCATCGCGCAGTGCTAAGCGTAGTTTGGCGTCCGTTTTAAAATCTAGTGCGGAGAAGGAATCATCAAAGATGTAAATGGAAGCAGGCTTAATTAGCGTTCGGGCAATAGCGAGCCTTTGCCGCTGACCACCAGAAAAGTTGCTTCCGTCCTGTTCAACCGGTGTGTCCAGGCCTCCTGCTTCTTTGACAAAGTCCGCCGCCTGAGCGACTTCCAGGGCGTGCCACATCTGTTCATCAGTGGCTTTTTCGTTGCCGAACTGCAAGTTGGAACGAATCGTGCCTGAAAAGAGAACCGCCTTTTGCTGAGTGATTGAGATTGCGTTATGCAGGTCGTGTTGGCTTAACCGCTTAATTAGCTGGCCATCGACCTTAATCTTGCCGCTTTCAATGTCAAACAGTCGGGGAATCAGGTTAACCAGGGTTGACTTCCCGGAGCCAGTACCGCCAATAATCGCCAGGGTTTGCCCCGCCTTCACCCGAAAGTTCAAGTCGTGTAAGGCTAGCTTTTCGGCACCCTCATAGCGGAAGTCAACGTGGTCGAAGCTCAGACTTGCCGGTTGCCCAGCGGGAATTTGCACTTGCTGGTCGGCAGGAACGTCAGCAACTGAAATCGGTTCTTCAAGAACGGCGTTGACCCGTGCAGCCGATGCTGATGCCCGTGGAACAAAGACGAAGATCATCGAAAGAATCATAAAGCTGATCATAATTTGGGTTGCGTAGGTCAAAAAGGCAATCAGATTACCGACTTGCATGGTCATCCCCGCAATCAAGTGACTACCAAGCAAAATAATTCCAACGTTGGTCAGGCTGAGAATCAGGGTCATGACCGGGAAAAGGAAGGAGACCAGTGTAAATGCTTTGATTCCAGTCTGGGTGTAATCCTCGTTGGCCGCTTGGAAACGAGCCTGTTCCCGGTGCTCCTCGCGAAAGGCCCGGATGACCCGGACTCCAGTGAGCCCTTCTCGGAAGACCAGGTTAATCCGGTCGGTCTTCTTTTGAATACTCTTGAAGAGCGGCACTGCCAAGTACATTACCACCAGCACGACAACTGCCAAAATCGGTAGGCTGATTAAGAAGACCCGGGTCAACCGTGGTTCTCGGATATAGGCCAGGACACAGGCCGCCACCAGCATGATTGGCGATTGGAGCATCATTCGGAGGACCTGGACCATGACGTTTTGAATTTGAACAATATCGTTAGTGGAACGAGTTATCAGCGAGGAATCACCAAACTGGTTAATTTCCTTACTGGAGAAGCGTAAAATTCGGTGGAAGATTTGCTGGCGAAGTTTTTCACCCACCTGCATTGCCTGAGTAGCAGCAAAATAAACATTCCCTGCCGCGGCTGCAAGGCCGATTGCCGCGACCACTAACATATAAATGCCGTCTTTCCAAATATAGGCAAAGTTGCGTTGCATGATCCCCTTATCCACCAGTTCAGAGGTTACGGTCGGCAGGTAGAGATCACACGCTACTTGAATCAGCAGGAAAAGTACCGCTAAGGTGGTCGCCCAGCCGACGAGGTTCTTTCTTGCAATTTTAATCAATCTTTTTCACCATCCTTGCAGTGTTTCGGCATTAATTCGCCATAGTGGGTTGTCATTTCACGATAAATTTTTTGCAAGACCTGGACAAAGGCCACCCGTTCCGTTGCCGAAACGTTTCGCAGGAGTTGTCGCTCGAACTCTTGCCGGGCCTGCAAGTTCTTTAGGTGCATTTGTTGCCCCTTTGCGGTTAGCTTTACGCGGACAATTCGACGGTCCTGCTGGTCACGCCACCGTTCAACGAGCTGGTCCTTTTCAAGCCGCTCAAGGACTTCGCTAATCGACCCCGGTTTGACACGGGCCAAGGTCGCGAGTTCCCGCTGCGAGACCCCCTCGTTATTAGCAAGCAGAAAAATCAGGCGTCCCTGTCCGCGAAAGGTGGCCTGTTTTGCAAGCTGGGTTTGCGCGATCTGGTGAAGTTCGCCAATGACGCAGTAAAGCTGCTTAAAGAATTGGTCATCCGTTATTTCCACGTCCATCCTCCTTATTAGTTTGGTACATAATCGTTAGGTACTTAACGATTATGTAGTTTACTCCCTTTGGCGAAAAAAGCAAGAATTTTAAAATAACGTGACTAAAATATTACATAATTGTTTCAAAAGTATTACAATATACGTGTAAAGAAATTATTAATTAACTATCAGTTCAAATTCTAAACAATAATAACTGAGAGAATTGGGGGTTGTAATCATGATTACAATGAAGAAAAAAATTATCAGTGGTTCATTAGTCGCTTTGATGGCATTGGGGTTAGCAGGTTGCGCTAATAGTAGTGCTGCACCGAGTTCAAAGGTTAACCACCCCCAAACTACTAAACTTGCACAATCCTCCAGTAAAAAGGCAGCCAACTCCAGCAGCGCCAAGGCAGCCAGTGAGAATCGTGCCGTTCAGCCAAGCGTTGCTAGTGTAAGTTCACAGACTACCAGTAATAGTCAGGTAGCTAGTGTCAACACCAAAGCAAGCTATGCTGGACAGGCAGATGCGTACACTAATGATCCGGAATCAGACATTGTCAACCAGTTTATCAAGGCAAGCGGTGTGGACAACGCTCGGGGAACCCAGTACATGATCAGCCCAGCAAATGCTCAAGGCGAATACCAAGTAGAGGTGCGGGACAGTAATGGCGACCCAAACATCTCTCACCTTGACGGGATGTACAAGTTCAACCCAGCTACTAACCAGGTTCAAAAGGCCAACCGGGTTACCGGGGAATATGAGAAGTAAAGGAATTAGCGAAAGAAAACCGTGACGTACAATGCAAAATAAGCCTTCAAGTTCGAACAAACTTGAAGGCTTATTTGCATTTCTCTTTGCATTACGGAATCATAATAACATTTATTTATCAAATACCTGAGCGTACTTTTTTGTATATAACATATAGATAATCAAACCTACTGCTATCCAAATAACATAGCTCATCCAAGCTGTTACTGAAATATTTACTAGCAAAATCAGACAAATAAGTACTGATAGCGTTGGAATTGTTGCTCCACCAGGGATCTTAAAGGGACGCTCCAACTCTGGTGACTTTTTGCGCATGACAATAGCAATTACTGAAATTAGTAGAAATACTAATAATGAACCAACATTGGCAATCAATGCCAGATAATGCAAATCAAATTCCCCTGCTAAGATTGCTGCCAAACCACCGACTAGCCAAATAGCTCGATTTGGACTGTAGGTTGCTTGGTTAACTTGCGCCAGTTTACTAGGTAAAAACTGGTTACGACCCATTGATTTAATAATGTTTGATCCAGCATAGATAAACGCAAACACTACTGCCATAATCCCCAATATTGCACCAAATGATACTATTTCTGCAATAAAAGTATGCCCTTTGGTTAACAGAACGTAAGACATTGCTTCAGAAACATTAAGGTATTTATATTTGACAACACCTGTCATAACTAAGCCGACTACAATATAAAGTAACGTAGACAATGATAACGAAATCAAGATAGCTCGTGGTAACGTTTTGTTCACATTTTTAGCATCTTCTGCTGAGGTTGCTAAAGCATCAAAGCCTAAAAAGGAAAAGAATACTGCTGAAGCACCTCCAAAAACTCCACTAACGCCATACGGGAAAAATGGTCGATAATTGGCTAAATTTATATCACGAAAACTAATGATAATAAATAACAAAATAATGGTTAATTTAACCCCGACCAAGATATTATTAACAATTTTGCTCTGACTAGTGCCCCTAGTTAGCACAAAAGTAATTAATAATACCATTAAAACTGCTGGAAGATTTATAATTCCACCATTGCTAGGGGCTGCCAGCATGCTTTGTGGTAGTTTAACGTTTAATTCTCCAAGGAAAGAACTAAAATAACCGGTCCAGCCATTTGCCACTGTCGCAGTAGTAGTAATGTAGACGCCAATTAATGTCCATCCTGCTAAAAAGGCCGCAAAGTTACCCACGGAAACCCAAGCATAGAAAAAGGCGCTTCCTGAGTTAGGCAAACTGGTGGCCAGCTCTGCATAACATAAACCGATTAACCCGCTAGCAACAGCGGCAATTAGAAATGATAAAGTAACTGCTGGTCCCGAATCTTGTGCCGCTACAATTCCGGTTAAAACTAAGATTCCCGTGCCGATAATGGCACCGATTCCTAAAATTGATAAATCAAATAATCCTAAAGTTTTTTTCTTTTTCGGTATGTCGTCTTTCATACCAAATTAGACTCCTTTCGATAATTACGTTTACTCAGACTATAAAAAAAGCATTTATGGATAGCAAAAACTTTACTCACTGTTCAGAATATCAACTGCTTCTATTGCGTAAAGAAATTGTTTCTATAAATACTTTTAAGTCACTGTCCAAATGGCAAGTAATATAATGTCTGAAACTACTGCAATTACTTCAGTAGTCAGTCATCGTGAAGTTCAAAAAGCAATCAAGTAACCCTGGTAGTTAAATCCAGCTGAAGGAACTCGTCTTTTAATAAAGCACTAATTTACGTAACGAATCAACCTGTTATTTGCTATGCGCGTTCCAAAGATTAATTGGACCATGACGATGACCAACAATAATTGGTTTGGAGATTGAATCATAAACAACATTTTTAGCTATTTCCGCTGCGGTAAATAAATCATTACCTTTAGCGATTTCAGCAGTAATAACTGCTGAAAAGACATCGCCAGTTCCATTTAGTCTTTCTGTACTTACATAGGGCATCGATAACCATTGGTAACTACCATCAGCTTTAAGCACTAAATCCTCAACTTTCTCTTGAGTAGGATTTTCATGCTTTCCTTTGACGATTACGTTTTTTGCGCCCAGTTCCTGAAGACGCTTAGCTGATGTCATCATTGACTCCCGTGATTCGATTTCCACACCGCTTAGAGTCTGTGCTTCGAAGGCGTTGGGAGTAATTACATCCGCCATCGGAATAATCAGTTTAACAAAGTCATCATAGGCTTCATTATCAAGTAGGAAGTTACCGTGCTTAGTGATGATAACTGGATCGACAACCAATTTACCAAAACTTTCTGGGGCAAAGTTTCGATGAAAGCATCTGATAACTGCGCTTGTGCCTAACATTCCAGTTTTGGTAGCCGCAATCTTGAAATCCTTTTTCAAAGCAGCAAACTGATGATCAATAAATTCAGTCGGCATTAGTACTTGATCTGAAATTTCATATGAGTTTCCAGCAACTGCCGCCGTTAAAATCCCCATTCCATAAACTCCTGAAATGAAAAAGGCATGCAGATCAGCCGGCATTCCGGCACTACCATCACAATCGTTTCCTGCGACTGTTAATACTTGAACTTTCGAATTCATAATTATCCCCACCTTAAGGACTTAATGTTCAACCTTTGCATTCTTCTTTTGCATGTAGAAGTAGATAGGTACACCAATCAGCGTAATTACAATCCCGATTGCAGTCGTCGTAAACTGTTGAATCAGCGTACTAATCAGGATAAATGCACCACCAACTAAAGCAATCAGTGGAATTACTGGATAAAGCGGTACCTTGTAAGGACGCTTCAAATCTGGGCGTGTCTTCCGCATCTTCATAACACCGATAAATACCATGCAGTAGAAGAACCAAATGACAAAAATCAGCATATTAGTAATAGCGTCAAACTGACCAGAAAGCATCATCAAGCAGGCAATGATGTACTGAACAAGTCCTGAAGCCCATGGGACACCAGCCTTGTTCAATTTTGCAAAGAAATTGCTGAATGGTAACGTTTTTTCCTGTCCCATAACATATGGAACACGCATCCCAGTCATGGTGTAACCGTTCATTCCGCCATAAACTGATACCAAAATACCAATAGTAACGATCTTACCGCCGACACCACCAAAAATCTTATCAGCAACATCCATGGAAACATTCAAGTTACCAGCAACTTGGTTAACAGGAACAACGTAGTAGAAAACAGCGTTGACCAGCAGATAAACCGTGATAACAATCAACAGCCCAACTGCAATCGCCTTCGGTAAATCCTTTTGTGGATTCTTCATTTCACCAGCTAAGGTTCCAACGTGAATCCAACCATCGTAGGCGAACATAGTTGCTAGTAAAGCTGTCCCTAACGCAGCCCAGAGTGCACGGTGTGGACCAGCTTCGATTGGGAAGAGCCGAAAATCAACTCCACCTGGGTGCAAGAATCCTAGAATAACAATTGCCGCCAGTGGCAACAACTTAATGACCAAAGTTACAGAACTTACCCAGCCACCACACTTAGCACTAATAAAGTTAAGCAAGGCAACTGAGAGTGCGGTAATCATTCCGACTGGAACAATCCATGAATCTGCTAAATGGAACAGTCCTGCAAATTGGGTTCCAAATGCGATTGCAATCGCCGCAACATTGGCAGGCATATAAACAATACCGTAAGCCCAGCCAGTTAAAAATCCCCAGAATTTACCAAAAGGTTCTTCGATGTACTTAACGATCCCCCCAGTTTCCGGGAATGCAGCTGCTACTTCAGCGGCCGTTAACCCGGCACACATATTAATAATTCCCCCAAGGAACCACGCAAATAATGCCAGACTAATGGACATGGTCGCCGTGGTTACCGCGGATGCCTTAAAGAACACCCCAGTACCAATAATTGTACCAGCAACAGTTGATAACGTAGCACCAAAGCCTAAAGACTTTTTCATGTGCTCATCATTATTCTTTGCCATTGCATTTACACCTCACATTTTATTATTAAATAATATGGCGAATAAGTGCAAAACGGTATTAGTAGAATAACACCTACTGCAGTTATCAATGTTTAGCTCATACTCTAATACCGTTTAACATCGCTTACCAAAATAGACGCCAACATCTATTATAATATTGGCGCCTAATATTATGACCGTAAATTTTAGATTAGCAATTATTAATTACTATTAACCAATACTCTTGTTAGTTGGCTTGAGGAATTCATCAATAATATGTGATACCCGGTCAAGGTCGACATTACCACCAGAAACAAGGCCAACAACATTCTTACCCTTGATGTACTTGTCATCAACCTTGTGAGCTTCAAGAGCAGCGGTTGGCAATGCACCGGCACCTTCAGCAACAATCTTAGTACGTTGCAAGAGATCCTTCATTGCTTGTGCAATTTCTTTTTCATTAACAAGAACGATTTCATCAACTAACTTGTCAACAATTGGGAAGGTCAATGAACCAGGCATAGCAACATCAGTACCATCAGCCAGAGTAAAGTCGTCGTGGTGGTAAGTCAGCTTACCCTTGTTAACGGATTCAGCCATACCGTGAACATTTTCAGATTGAACACCAACAACGTGAATACCAGGGTTGAAGGACTTCAGAGCAGTAACAATCCCTGCCATTAATCCACCACCACCAACTGGAACTAAGACAGTGTCAACATTCCACAGGTCATCGAGAATTTCAAGACCAATAGTACCTTGACCCGCCATAACGTACTTGTCGTTAAATGGGTCAACAATAGTCTTTCCTTCCTTCTTAGCACGTTCAAACATCCATTCGTGTGCGTCATCGAAGGTAGCCCCGTGAATATCAACTTCAGCACCGTAACCAGCAGTAGCAGCCCGCTTCATCATTGGTGCTTCATCTGGCATAACAACAGTCGTGTCGATGCCTAAGAGCTTACCACTCAATGCAACCCCTTGTGCGTGGTTACCGGCAGAAGCAGTAATAACCCCACGTTCTGCTTCTTCCTTTGATAAGTGTTGCATCCGGTTGTTAGCTCCACGGAACTTAAATGAACCGGTTAATTGCATGTTTTCCAGCTTCAGGAATACATTAGCATCTGCAACCTGACGGCTTAAGAACATTGATTGAATAAGAGGTGTTTTCCGAGCATATTTACTGATAGTAGCCTTGGCGTCTTCAATATCCTTAATGTTTAAAATGTCTTCTGTCTGTGCGACAACATCGTTTGTAGCCATAATACTAACCTCCAAAATTAGTAAACCGAAGCGACAACCAAGCTAAAATTAAAGATCCAACTCAGTGTAAGGCAGGTCAAGAGAATCTGCCAAGCCCTTGTTAGTAACCTTACCTTCGTAAACGTTGACCCCACTCTTCAAGGATTCATCAGACTTAATTGCCTCATCAATACCCTTGTCAGCGATTTCCAGAAGGTAGTCCAAATTACCAGCAGCCAGTGCCATCGTGGCAGTACGTGGAACAGCACCTGGTTGGTTAGGAACAGCGTAATGAATTACGCCATACTTAGTAAATACTGGGTCATCAATGGTAGTTGGGTGGTCAATGGTTTCAACAGTACCACCTTGGTCAATGGCAACGTCAGCAATAACACTGCCCTTCTTCATTGACTTAACCATGTATTCCTTAACCAACTTCGGTGGACGGGCACCTGGAATAAGAATAGTTGAAATAAACAGGTCTGCATCCTTGATTTCCTTAGCAAGGTTTTCTTCATTAGATTCAACAACCCGAAGGTTCTTGCCTGCATACTGCTTTTCAAGTTCCTTAATCCGCTCTGGGTTCTTTTCAATAATTACAACTGAGCAGTTCATACCAAGTGCTAAGTCAGCAGCAGCAATAGCGGCATTACCACCACCAAAGATAACAACGTTGCCAGCTGGTACTTCAGCGGTTCCTGGTAAGAGAATCCCTTCACCACCGTGCTGAGCTTCCAGATAGTAAGCACCCATGATTACGGAACGGCGCCCTGCAATGTGACTCATCGCAGAAAGCAATTCCAGCTTACCATCCTTAACAATAGTTTCAGCACCAATAGCGGTAGTGCCAGCCTTCATCATTGCCTCTACAGTTGGCTTGGAAGATGCAAGGTGTTGGAAGCCCCAAACAACTTGCCCCTTACGGAAGTACTTGTATTCTTCGGCATCTGGTTCCTTAACCTTGATTACCAAATCAGCCTTCCAGCCGTCTTCGTGTGAAACAATCTTGGCTCCAGCCTTCTCGTATTCAGCATCGTCGAAGCCTGAACCAGCACCGGCATTTGTTTCTACGAGAACGGTGTTACCGGCTTTAACCATTTCCTCAACATTGTGAGGAGTGGCAGCAACCCGGCCTTCACCTTCCTTTTGTTCCTTAATAACAGCAATTGTCATACTCATACTCGAAAACCTCCCTTTTCTTTTGAGTACGCTTTCATTATACACTATTATCTAAAAAGTAAAAGATTTTATTCACATTCATAAAAAATGTTTGATTGCTATAATCAGCCAATTTACTATGGTACCAACGTTAGTAAGCGTTTTATTTATTCTGTGTAATTTTTAACTTATTTTTCAATGAGAAACTACTAATCGTTTATTAATCACACAACTTGTGAAATTTCAAACACGATATTAAGCCTTATCTACCTTGATATCACCGCTAAATTTAATCGAATTTCACAAAGAATTTATAAGAATTCTAGTTGTTAATGTCCAATACGGTATATCATTAATCAAATCTAGAAATTGACATTGAGATAGTTTTAAAATTTCAAGGCCTAAAAAAGGTATGGCCCCAGCAAAATGCCAAAACCATACCTTAACGGTTTAATTATTCAAATTTATTTCACTTTCTTTCAAGTGCCCGCTCTGCTTATCCCTATTTATCGCTATATTTAGCTTCCGTCTTATCGTCAAGTACTTCACAATAAGCAACAGTTTTACCATTCTCTTTCTTAAAGTAAACCCCTTGAATTTCAGGAGCAAATCCTGGAAAGGCATTGATTCCCTTCAGCAAAATCATGAAATACTTTTGAGCTGTCTCGGACCATTTTTCACCAGGGACAACACAGAAAATACCAGGTGGATATGGGAGCGCTCCTTCAACTGCAGTGTGGCCTACAACATCTTTAAGTTTAATCAATTGGACATTGTTATGAAGCATTTCTGTATCAGCATCGATTGCGCTCATAGTCTGCTCTGGGAAATACTTCCGCAAGAATAAGCGCTTTTGATATTCCTTTGTGTTGTTTTCTTTATAGAAATTGTGTAACTCTTGGCAAAGTTGACGATACGATTGCCGCAGAAAAACTGGTCGCAACGGAGACCAACGGCACCTTAATCGGCCAAATTGATTACCCCTTTGTCGACGCTGCCGCCAAGCGGGTCGTCTTAGAGCGGGGCTTTGTCAATCCGGCTTACCGCGGCCAAGGGATCGCCGGTAAGCTAATGGCCGCCTTTGTCGATTACGCGGATCAAGCGGGGCTGACGGTTAAATTAATGTGCCCGTATGCCAAAATGAGTTTTCAAAAGCACCCGGAATACCGGCGGCTCCTCGCCCCTGAAGAGCAAAACTAAGTTTGAGGTGAAATGAGAATGAATCAAAATGAATTAAAGGCCTTGGTCGGCCAGGCTGCCGTCAAGTTTATCGAAGATGGTATGATTGTCGGCTTGGGGACCGGTTCGACGGTGCGCTACATGGTGGATGCTTTAGGCAAGCGGGTCCAAGAAGAGGGCCTGAACGTAATCAGGGTCACGACTTCCAACCGGACGACGGCCCAAGCCCAAAGCCTGGGCATCACGATCAAGGACATCGATGAAGTCGACCACATCGACCTGTGCATCGATGGGGCCGATGAAATTGACACGGACTTTAATGGCATCAAGGGGGGCGGAGGCGCCCTGCTCTGGGAAAAGATCGTCAACAACGCTTCGACCAAGCGGATTTGGATCGTCGACGAATCTAAACTGGTCAAGCGGATCGGGAACTTCGGCGTGCCGGTGGAAGTAATTCCGTTTGGGGCCCAACACGTCTTTAACTACTTCGCCAAGCAAGGTTACCACCCGGCCTGGCGGTTAACGGACGATGGCGCCAAGTACCGGACCGACGAAAAGAACTTCATCATTGACTTAAAGGTAGGCGAAATCGCCGATCCAAAGGCGCTGGCCGAAGACCTGATCCACACGGTCGGGGTGGTCGAACACGGGCTGTTCTTAAACCGGGTCGACCAAGTGATTGTCGGGCGTCAAGACGGACCAGAAGTGCTGGATGTGAACTAGGCGCTGTTAGCAGCGGCGGGCAGGCCCCGTTGCTTTTTTACTTTATTTATGTAAGCGTTTCCGGTAAAATAAGGGGGGGAATGTGATTTGAGGAGGAATCGAAAATGGAACTCAACACCCGTAACATGCTGGAGGGCAAACCCTACACCCCCGCCACAGCGGAATTAAACCGCTATGCGCGCCAAGGCCACCGGCTCAGCCACGATTACAATCTGACCTACGACGATCAGACCGAACAGCGGGCGGCCATTCTCGCGGAATTGCTGGGCGCTCACGGGCAAAATATCTACCTGCAAGGGCCGATCCAGTTTGACTACGGGCGCTTCACCACCATCGGCGATAATTTTTACGCCAACCTTAACCTGACCGTCCTGGACACCTGCCCGGTGACGATCGGCGACAACGTGATGCTGGGCCCTAACGTCAGCCTCTTGACCGCCAAGCACCCCTTAAGGTACCAACAACGCAATTTGCGCGAAGTCGACGGCCAGCTGTTAGATTACGAATTTGGCGCCCCGATTACGATTGAAGACAACTGCTGGCTCGGCGGTAACGTGACCGTCTTAGGCGGGGTCACCATCGGCGCCGGCAGCGTGATTGGGGCTGGGACGGTTGTAACGAAAGATGTCCCGGCCAATTCGCTGGTCGTCGGCAACCCCGGCCGGGTTGTGCGGCAACTAACCGCTGCCGACCGTTTAGAAAATTTTCCGTGGTAAAACAAAAGCGTCACTGAATCCCTTACGATTCAATGACGCTTTTTAAGTTGGTAATGCTTATTGTTCTCGTTTACGCTTAGCCAATGCTAACAAACTCAGACTACCGAGCAAGCTACCCAGGGCAACTTGCCAATCAGCTGTAGCCGCATCATTCCCGGTTTGTGGCAAGCGGGCAGCTGACTGCAATGGTTCAGCTGACGTCCCTTGTGGTGACGCTGGTTGATCCGTTGACGGCGTGGATGGGGTGCCCGGATCCGTCGGTTCATTGATTTCCACTTTGTGGGTTGGCACATAGACGTAGATCACGTCCGGCGTGTTCGCCGTGTACGTTCCCGTCGCATTTGCCGGGATCGCCACTAAGCGATACCCGTTAATTTCCTTCGCTTGCGTCGTGTAAGAACCCCCGTATTCACCACGCAAGGTTTCACTTGGCGCTAAGGCCGTGCCATCCGCCGTTTGGTAGTGCACCGTTACGCTTTCCTCATCGGGCGCGTAAACGTAGATCACATCCGGCGTATCGGTCGTGTACGTCCCCGTTGCGTTCGTTGGCACTTTTACCAGGTGGTAACCGGTAATTTCCTTCGCGCTCGTCGTGTAGTCACTGCCATAACTCCCCGTTTGCGTTTCACTTGGCGCTACGGTCGTCCCGTCCGCCGTTTGATAGTGGACGGTTACGCTTTCCTCATCCGGTGCGTACACGTAAATCACGTCCGGCGTATCGGCCGTGTACGTCCCTTTGGCGTTCGTTGGCGTTGTCGTCAAGTGATAACCTGGTATTTCCTTCGCGCTCGTCGTGTAGTCACTGCCGTAACTCCCCGTTTGCGTTTCGCTTGACGCCAATGGCGTGCCGTCCGCCGTTTGGTAGCGCACCGTTACGGTTTCCTCATCCGGTGCGTACACGTAAATCACGTCCGGCGTATCGGTCGTGTACGTTCCCGTCGCGTTCGTTGGCACTTTTACCAGGTGGTAACCAGTAATTTCCTTTGCGCTCGTCGTGTAGTCACTGCCGTAACTCCCCGTTTGTGTTTCGCTTGACGCCAATGGCGTGCCGTCCGCCGTTTGGTAGCGCACCGTCACACTTTCCTCATCCGGCGCGTAGGTAATCACCACCAAGGTGTCTTGGTTCTTTGCCACCAGCTCATTGCTCGTGGTAACGGTTGTCCCGGTTACCTGATCCTGATTTGGGCTGTAACCCGGGACCGTTGGACTGGTTACAAGCTGATAACTCCCCGTTGTCCACTCGCCATTCCAATCCACTGTATCCGTGACCAGGTCTTTGACCCCCGTTTGCGACAGGTTTACCTTTTGAACGTCATCCGGCAATTGCTGGCCCTGTGCGTCCTTCATCGGCTGACCGGTGGAATCAACGTAGTGGATTGACTGGGTGATTTGCTTTCTCCGGGTCGTGCTTTCCGTCCCGTGCTTCAAGTGAATAACGTAGGTCTGGTCTACCTTATCATCATGATCAAAGTAAACTGGTTGCCCCTTCGTATCGTCACTGACCAGGACGTAGCCGGCTGCCGCATACGTGGCCAGCTGATCCTTCGTCAGGTAGTTAATTAACTGGTTGCTTGGCCCCGTTTGCTTAACGCGCAACAGATCTTGCCCGGTTGTATCATCGTGGTAAATAAAGGTGGCCGCTTGGTCGTTGGCAGTGTAAACTACGTTGATCGTCAAATCGTTACTATTGTAATCGACTGCGGTCGCACCGGTTGCATCAGCGTCTCGCCCATCCAACACGTCCGCGGTATACCCCGGCAAAACTGGCAGGGCTTGGCCCGCTAAAGTGGTTGCCCCCTGGTTCGGGACCGCTTGTCCGTCAATGAAGTAGGTCTTTTCGCCCGTGACCAAATCTTCATCTTCCGTAATCGTGACCGTCTGAACCAATGCTTCGTGGGCCACTGGGCCGTTAACCGTGGTGTAGTAGTAATTAACTGTCTTGGTAATCGTCTTTGGCGTTTGCCGGTGTTGGTGAACCAATTCAAATTGAACGATATCGCCATCAAAGTAGTACCGGACGGTTTGCCCAAAGGCCGCGGTCTCGTTTGCCGCCGTTGTGACCCAGCTCTGTGCACCGTTAACAATGGTTGGCACCTCCGTCGCCAGTTCATAATTAGCCGGGATCAGTGCCTTTGCCGCGTCAGTTAAAGTAAAGTCGGTTTGCTGCATCGTGTCAACATTGTCCTGGTAGGTCTTCGTCAGCATTGGCAAATCAATAAAGTGCTCCTTACCGGCCGCGTCAACGTAGTGGTAACGAGCCGTCACGGTTGACGTCCCTACAATTTGAATACTCGTGACGTCCGAGCGGAAGGGCTGGAGGGCCTTGCTGGTCAAAACGGAATCCAGTGGCCCCCTTTTCCCGGCTTGGTAGGTCACGTCAGGAGCCTGGCCCTTCAAGACGAAGCGCCCAATTTGCTGATCCGCCGGTAACGTCGGTAAGGTCACGATAATGGACCGGATTGCTTTCCAGTCGGAAACCTTATCCGCGGTCACGTAACCGGCCGTGCTAACCTGGGCCCCCGCTTCCTGGCTCGTGAACACTTGCGGTTCGGTAGAGTAAAGGATCGTCAAGTCTTTCATTTCCACGGTACCGTTCTTTTCAGAGCCAATTGCTTGGGTCAAGTAGAAGTTAAACTTGCCCGCATCGGTTGCCCGGGGCAGGTTAATCAGTAAGTGGCCGTCTTCCAACGCGTGATCAGAGTAGTTCGCTACGGAAACGTAGTAAGTCATGTCAGGCGCCTTTTTATCGTCGGACGTTCCCTGCTGCACGGGGCGTTCGTTCTCGTTCCCCTGGCTCATACTTGGAATGTAGTAGGCCGACGGTACGTTAATCTGCCAGTTACCGTTACCAAGCAGGTAGAGGTGATCAGCATGATTGTCCACAAAGCTCCGGTCATCTAATTTCGCCACCGTATTGCTCAACGGGGTGCGGGGGCTGTACACGTAGGCTTCCCACTGGGAACTACCAGCGTAAGCGTCCGCGTCGTTATTAATGTAAAGCATTGCCGTCCCCGAGGCCAGGTTTGCATTGGTCTTGTAGTAATACTTGGTGCCAGTGTAATCAATTTTGACGACTTGGCGGTTGCCCCACATGTAGGTCGTGACCTTTGGTTCCACCCCACCCTGTAAGTTGACAATCCCCTTAACGGAGTCCCAAGAAGTGTATTGCGGCAGGACGTAGTAAAAAATTGGTTCGTAAAGTTGATCCGTTGAATAAGCCGTTCCCGGCCCGCCCAAGGCCATTCGCCCCGCGTCGGCTGTCCCGGGCATGTCGGGGTTGGTAACGTTGTTTTGCCCTAGGCTCGCGCTCATCGCCGCTTGGAGGTCTTCTTCACCAATCACGCGTTGCTTAGCTTCGGCGTAGACAATCTTGCTCCCCGCTAATTTTGGCGCTTGAATACTGATTTTTGAAATCAATTGATCGCCCCGTTTTACCGGGTTGCCATTGTCGTACTGGTGAGCCAAGTAACCATAAGCTAAAAAGGCAATCAGCTGATTGTTTTGCTTGGTAGGGCCAAAATCACCGCCCAGTTTATAGCGCAGGTAAGTATCCGTCGTCGCCCCTGGCATTAGGTAATTTGGCGTAAAGACTGCCTTGCGGATCCCTTTACCTGACGAATCGGTCACCGCTTCCCCCGCCTTAACCGTGCCAGTGACCTGACTGCCATCCGTGAGGGTCAAGGTGTAATGATACTCCGTCGTCCCCGCCATGTTGAGTGGATCAACGGGCGTCTTAATCCCGGTAACGTGCAAACCATCGGCTAAGTCCAAGGTAATCGGCAGGTTGTCGTAGGCCCGGTTACTTTTCAATGTAAAACCAAAGTCGTTAACGATGGCCGGATTATTGCTGTCATCATTATCTAAGAGCAACTGATTGTCACCGCTATTTCCCGTGGCTTCAATCCCTACGCTCCCGTCGGTAGGTACGTTTTTACCACTCAGGAGCTTGATTGACCACGGCGTCGTCGTTCCGATGAATTTGCCGTCACCATTAGTCGTTAAAACCGCCTGATCCACGATTGGTTGCCCCTGGTTGCTAGCTAAGGGATTATCCTTCGCCGTGTAAACCGTGTCCGTTTCCGGCGTTGGTAAGTCAAAGTGGCCGACTAACAGGTAGCCACCCCGATTATTCCAGTTTTGCCGGCCAGAACCCGTTGGCACCGTGATGATAATGTCGTGCCCCTTACCACCTGGCTGTGCAATCGTGGTTTTGTCCCCATACGGGTTTTTCTCCTGCGTCATTTTTTCATTGAGAACGAAGCCTTCCGGTACCGGAATGGTGATGGTCGTGCCATTTCCAATGGCGGAGTTGACTTCAGCTGACGCCCGACCATCATTGGCAACCCCACTACTTTCGTTCACTTGGAAGCGGTAAGTATAATCCGTGTTCGGGTAGACGCCTTCGATTCCCGTTTCCATTGGTGGGGTAACCCGCTCCGCTGGTTTCGGATCCATTGATGGTTTGATGATTTCATAAAATTTTAGCGCCTGGTTCGTCGTGGGCGCACTCGCCCCGTTCCGTTGACTTGTCCAGGTGATTTCCTTGGTATGCGTCCCCAAGGTCAGTAAGGGTTGGGACCGATAACCGTTTTCCCGGGTCAAGTTGAGTCGGAATATAACCGCCGCATCCATTTTGAACTGGTAGGTCAAAGTCGTTGCATTATTTTGCCGGCTTTGAATCGTTGCCCCCAAATCACTGGTTAGCTTCCCAATTCCCTGAATGTCCAAGCCATAGGAGGGACCATCCGGAATAGTCAACGTGTAGACGTCGCCCGCCTTAAAGTTACCATTAAAAGTAATGGTAATCCCATTCGTCGTGCCGTCATTGCCCACCGTGTTTTGACTAATTGCCAAGTCCACCCCCGCACTATCCTTTTGGGACAGGGGGCTGTCCGTTGGCACGGCATAAATTGGCGAAGCCACCGTCACGACGTTTTGATTCGTCGGTGCCGGAGAATCAGCAGTCGTGGCGGCCACCGGTTGATCAGCCGCACTGCTCCCCTGGTCACCGCTTGTTGGTAGTGCAGTAGTGGCCGCCGAATTGGCCGAAGAATTAGTTAAACTGACCGTCGAATCAGTAGCTAGGTTGTTGGGCGTCGTGGGTTGGGCCTGATCACCTGACCCCGTGCTGTCAGCCGATGCCTGCGCCACGAAGGTCCCCCCGGCTAAGACGGCCCCGATTAGGACCGAGACTACCCCGATCCCCAATTTACGCACTGTAAAACGTTGCCGCTGGTCTGCATGCATGCTTTGCGCCAGCTTTTGATTATTTTTTGATACCATGTTAACCCCTCCGTTCTCTTTATCCCCATCAAGGAATTTATGTAACCATTTTACCTAAGATAAACTATTATTAGGTTATACGTCAATTGCTAGTTTGTAACATTCCAAATTTTGCTAGATTATTCGTCATGACAAGTGCCTCGATTTGCGCTTGCAATCCCACCAAACTACGAGCATAAGTCTGTTCGCTTCCCAAGAGTTTCAATTTAGCAAATGCAGTCTCAATAAGGCGACGCGTCCGCTTACGGGCTGACCGATTATGCTGTTTTACACCTTTCATATTTGAACGATATGGCGTCCAGATGTCGTGACCATGTTGCTTAACCTTACAACAATTTTTAAGTCTATCATTTAAGTTCGAAATAGCTTGATATGATAGACTTTTTTGTTACTTTTGATTATTTGTGTAGTTTTAAAAATAGTTATGAATATTTAGTTTTACCACAAAAATTGCCACACATTTTTTCTAGTGTGGCATCTGTGTGGCAACATTTAAATAAGTGCTGTAATGACGAGCTTTATTGCTTGTCATTTTTTTCGTTTTCAAAGTATCCATGTCTTAAGAATGACTGTCGATACTCTTTTAAGATTTTTATTTGATGGTCTATGGCAGGAACTAATGTATATGCATTATTTTTATTGTAGAATTCATCCATTAATTTAGTATTCGATTCCTTGTAGTCCTTGATGAAATTACTATCATTTTGATTCATAATAATTTCTTCTAACTGCATACGAATAACTAAATTAACATTATTAATCATTTCAAGATCATTGGCACCTTCCAATGATTCTTCAAATTTTTTATCAAATAGAAATTTGAATTTATCGAGACTGTAAAATAGATTTAAGGTTTATTTTTCCATTACTTTTTATATATGTTACATCGAAATAATTATCATTAATCTTTTCAACGTAATATAGAGTATTACCGGATCCTTGATTGTCACTGACAATATCAATTTTGGGTT
>DXAF01000023.1 GCA_019117185.1 Candidatus Limosilactobacillus intestinipullorum
GTCTTCAAATGATAAAATATTGGTGCCCATAAAGGTCCTTCTTTCATGGATTTTGTTTAGCGACACCATTAAAGACCTTTATGGGTTTTTCTGTCCACTAAAATGTTCAACTTAAATTTTACAATCTACCATTTACACCTCAAAATAAGAAAACTTAGGATAATTGTTGTCGTAAAAGAAACCGTTGAACTTTGCCACTAGCGTTGGTTGGTAGGGCCGGAATCCGAATATATTTGCGGGGAACCTTGTAGTGGGCAAGGTGTTGGTAGCCAAAGCGGGTTAACTGCGCGGGGTCCACCTCGTGCTGGCTAACCACGAAGGCCACCGGCACCTGGCCCCATTCAGGGTCCGCTTTACCGACGACCGCGATGGCGTCAATCCCTGGGTACCGCTGGTAAACCTGTTCAACTTCTTCGGGGAAGATATTTTCGCCACCCGAAATTAGCATGTCATCGCGGCGTCCATCAATGTATAGGAAGCCATCTTTATCTAGGTGCCCAATATCGCCCGTCCGGTACCAGCCCTCCACCATCTTAGCCGGCAACTTTTGCGGGAGGTTTAGGTAACCCGGGGTGAGCGCCGGCGTTTTTAAGAGGACCTCACCACTGGAACTCAGTTTTAACTGGGTCGTGAAGAGGGGCTGGCCAACCGAGCCAAGTTTGGTAAGTGCATTTTCCGCCCGCAAGGCGACAATCTGGGAGCAGGTTTCGGTCATCCCGTAACACTGGACCACCGGAATCTGGAGCTGTTGACACTTTAACAGGGTTGGCCGGTCGATCGTCCCGCCCCCTAAAAGCATGCACCGAAAGTTGGGATTGTAGGACCGGTGCGTTTGTGCCAGGTGGGCGATTAATTTCTTAAGCATGAAGGGCACGACCGACATAATCGTGACCGGTTCGTTGACTAAAATTTCCTCGATTGGTGCCACCCGAAACTTGTCGACCAGGCGGACCGTCATCCCGTAGATTAGTCCCCGCATGATGATTGAAAAACCGCTAATGTGAAAGATGGGGGCGACGCATAACCACTCGTCATCGCTGTGAAGTCCCAGGTTTAGGGCCGAAGAAGTTGCGGAGTAAAAGTGGTTGCCAAAGGTTTGCAACACACCCTTCGGTGCCCCAGTGGTTCCCGACGTATACATGATGCTGGCGACTTGGTCAGCATTAAACGTGGGGGTTAGTTTAGAACTACCAGCGGGTAATTTAAGCAGGGCGGTGTAGCTAGTAAAGCGCTCGTCCATTGTTGGTCGCCATAGTGTGTCCGCAACCAGGCATAAGTGTAAGTCACTGTCCGCAATTTGCCGGTGGAGTTCCTCGTCAGCCAGGCGCCAATTGAGCCACACAATTGTCCGTCCGCTACTGAGGATTGCCAGGGCGATTTCATAGCTTGTTAAACTGTTGGTGGCCAACATCCCCACCCGCGGACCGGGATGCAGCTGATCAAGGCGGCTGACAATGCGCCTTACCACGTCCGCAAGTTGACGAAAGGTTAGTGACCTTGCCCCGTCGGTTACAGCCACCTTTTCCGGTTGGGTGGCGGCCTGTTTTAATAGCCAATTCTGCGTTTCCATTGCTTAGTTGCTCCTATGGGAACTTGGGGAACTGGTCAAAGTTAGGCTGCCGTTTTTCGTTAAAGGCGTCGCGCCCTTCCTTACCTTCGTCAGTGGTGTAAAATAACATTGTGGCGTCACCGCCAAGTTGTTGGAGGCCGGCCAACCCGTCAGTGTCGGCGTTCATGGCGGCCTTAATGAACCGCAGGGCAGTTGGGGACTTCTGCAAGATTTCATTGCACCAGTCCAACGTTACCGATTCAACTTGGTCCAGGGGAACCACCTTATTGATCCAGTTCATTTGGTAGGCTTCCTGGGCGCTGTAGAAGTGATTTAAAAACCACACTTCTTTGGCCCGTTTGTGACCAATTACCCGGGCAAGGTAGCCAGAACCGTAACCGGCGTCGAAGCTACCGACCTTGGGACCGGTTTGCCCAAACTTGGCGTTATCCGCCGCAATTGTGAGGTCGCAGACCAGCTGCAGGATGTTTCCGCCACCGACGGACCAACCCTTGACCATGGCGATCACTGGCTTTGGAATGATCCGGATCAAGTGCTGGAGGTCCAGGACGTTTAGGCGGGCAATCTTGTCTGGACCGACGTAGCCACCGTTACCCCGGACCCCCTGGTCACCACCAGACGAAAAGGCTTTATCGCCGGCGCCAGTCAGGATGATGACACCAATCGTACTGTCGTCTCGGCAAATGGTAAAGGCATCAATCATTTCTTGCACTGTGACCGGGGTAAACGCGTTCATCCTTTTCGGACGATTCATCGTAATCTTGGCAATTTTGCCGGCCCGCTCAAAAATAATTTCAGAATACTCTTTGACTTGCTGCCAATTAACTGTTGTCATGTTAAATCTACTCCTTTGTTAAGTGAGGTGATGGTTAAAATGAACCTATTAGAAAATTGGGGAATCCGAACCCAATCCGTTAGTGCTGACCAGGTCGTGCTCACCATTGAAGTCAGTGACCGCTTAAAGCAACCGTACGGAATCGTCCACGGTGGGGTCAACGCGGTCCTTGCGGAAACCGCCGCCTCAATGGGTGCCAACGAATGGCTAACCCGCCAGGATCGGGGCCAGATTGCCGTCGGTATTAATATTACCACAGAGCATCTCTTGCCGGTATCAGCAGGAACACTAATTACTAAGGCCCGGCCACTGCGGCGCGGGCGGACAATCCAAACCTGGTTAGTTAAGGAATACAACGGTGCCCGGCTCACCAGTACCAGCATCGTCACCCTCGCCAACCGAGCTAAGCCAGCGTGATGATAAAATGGGAGACAGAACTAGCTTGCTAGTTCGTTTTGCGAAGCGGAGCAAGCCGGTCGGGAACCCCCGTCGACGCGCAGCTAGCCTTTAGAAAGCACAAATAGGCCTCCAGCGTTCGGCTTTGCCGGGCACTGGAGGCCTCGCTGTTCGTGCTTTAGATGGGGTGTAGGGTTTATGTCACAACCCCATTCTTAGCTAATACTGGTTAACAATCCCGTGATTAGGCGTAGCCTGGATCTGGTTGTCGAATCTGAAAACCCACTGGTTGGTCCCGTCGTAGTGAAGGTTGAAGTCACGAGTATCGTACTGGGTAGCGTGCGCCGGCTGTTACTCATAGGCGAAGTCGCGGTACGCGAGTTGGCCGGTACCATTGTTGACGTAGTCATTTAAGTCCCAGTTGACGTTGTGGGTGCGACCGTGACCATCATTCCAAACCCAGTAGTAGCAATATTCGGCTGGTAATTGTTCCGTAGCAACCTGGTAGTTTGCGGGCCGTGCTTTTGCAGGAGCCGGTGCTAGTGCCGGCTCGGTACGCAACGGGGCACCACTATACATGTTGGCCGAGTCGATAGCGGGGTTCACTGGTCGCTGCGTGAATACCGGTTGGCTAGTTAAAGCTATCTTGCGTTGTTAGTTTTAGCCACGACTGGAGTTGCCATTGTAATTTCTGGGGAGTCATTTTGTTGACTCAGTCGCTGGTGGTTGCTAGTATGGCGCTTAACAATTTTGGTTGTAGTCCTGGGCCCCAGCTGCTGGTGAGGTTCCTTACTATTTTGGACCCCACAGCCACCAAGACTGAGTGCTAGTATAATAATTAATGAAGTAATTAGTAAATCTTTTCTAAATTTCATAATAGCACCCTCCCCTAATTTATATAAAATTTATTTTTTTATATTTCGATTGTAGTATGAACGACCAGTGACTGCAATTAATATGAATAGAAAAGAGAAAAGACGACAATGAAGGGACCGATACCCCTTCGTTGTCGTCTAATACTTATTCATCCCGTTCATCAACGATTACGTAATTCCCCGTTACAAATTGGTGGTCGCCAATCTGGTACCAGGTGATTTCACCGTGGTCGTCTAATTTACCACTAATGTTGACCCGCTTACCGTCGGGGATGGTGGCCACTTTTTGCCCATATGGTGCGTCATAAACATCCACCGCCTTATGCGGGAGGTAGTCAATTATCCCTTGCACGTTTTTTAACGGGAGGATGGTCAGCTGGTCAGCAAAGGATGACCGGTGGCTTTCTTCACGATAAGGGTTTTTGATGACCCGCATACCGTCATACTTGACCCATTGGCCGGCACCCAGCTCATACCAGGTTTCACCGTTGGCCGTGTTAACCCGCTGGAAAGCCTTGATAATGATTCCCGCCGGCAGGGGTTCGTTGATTGTTAGGCCGTTAACCTTGTCGTATAACGGCGTCGACTGGTCAAGGTGGAGGTATAAGTTAATCTCCTCGACGGCCTGCCAGTCATTTTTACGGTAGTACAATCGCACGTCCTTGCGTTGCATGTCGAAGCGCCCCTCAGCCGGACCGGTTAGCTTAATGAACCGGTAGTTAGGGAAGTCCTTCTTGTCAACGTGGTACTTACACCCCATAACGCCCTTTAGTAGTTGTGGAACCATTAAATTTTCTCCCGTATCAATATCAATGTAGTAAATCCAAATTGGATTACCAGTTTTTAAATGCTCTAACATGATGCCACCCCGTCACAAAAAACTTATCTATTCCTATTATACCGCACTTTAGAAAATTACGGCGAAGTAGTCACACTAGCGTCGGTGGAGAACTTTTGGTAAAATTGGTTTCGTCTTAAAGCAAAGGAGGGGAGTTCGGTGACGCGACGCCAACGGATCCGCCGGAACACGCTCCGGTCAATTTTTATTGCAATCATTATCCTGCAGGACTTTGTGCCATTTTTGGGCAATATCCCACTGGGTCCCCTGAGCATTACGACCCTTCACGTCACGGTTTGTGTTGCGGCAATTGTGCTCGGACCCGTCGATGGGGCAATTGTCGGGGGCACCTGGGGGATCCTAACCTGGGTGCGGGCCTTTGTGGCGCCCTCAAGCCCCTTGGCCCCCCTGGTGTTGGTTAACCCCCTGGTTTCGGTTTTTCCCCGAATTATGATTGGACTCGTTTCTGGTTACCTCTACCGCTGGTTATCCCAGTGGTCCGGTCACCAGAAACTGGCGATGGCGGTCGCCGGTGTGGTGGGGAGCCTCACAAATACGGGTTTGGTGTTAGGCTTGATCTACCTGTTTTACCAAACACCAGCCGTAGCGCAAGCATATGGGGTTAATGTCGCCCACCTGTTAGGGGCCCTCCTGGTGATCTTGGCTACTAACGGCAGCTTAGAGCTGGTTTTTGCGGCCGTGGCGGTCCCGCTAATTGCTTACCCAGTAGCGGAGGTTCACCGACGACTAGCGGCGATGTAAACATAAAAAGAAAACGGGCTAGCTGCCTGCACCATTCTGCAAGCGGCTAGCCCGTTTGATTATATTAATTAACTATTTACTTTCACTTGTAACGTGTGCTGGCTCCTGGTGGTCAGCAGCAGCGACGGTAATGTTACCATCATCATCCAGCTTGGCTGCCAGGTCGTGAACGTCACTGTGGTCGAGGACGTAATCGGCGATCCGGTCTTCGATTTGTTCTTGGATTACCCGCCGGAGTGGCCGCGCCCCCATCTTCGGGTCGTAACCGAGGTCAACCAGCTTTTCATCAACGTCTTCCGGAACATCAATGTGGAGCTTCTTATCAGCCAGCATACCGTTGACATCGTTAATCATCAGGTCAACGATCTTCATTAAGTCATCCTTAGTGAGGGCGTTGAACTGAACGATGTCGTCAAACCGGTTCAAAAATTCGGGCTTGAAGTAGTTGGTTAACTTATCAATGATGGAGTGGGTTGAGCCAGCAGCTTCGGCACCGAACCCAACGCTGGCAACGGCATCACCGGTCCCGGCGTTAGAGGTCATGATAATGATGGTGTCCTTGAAGCTAACTGTCCGCCCTTGAGAATCGGTCAAACGACCGTCATCAAGGATTTGCAGGAACATGTGCATAACGTCCGGGTGGGCCTTTTCAACTTCGTCCAGTAAGATCAAGCTGTATGGGTGCCGGCGAACTTGTTCCGTTAATTGTCCAGCCTCTTCATAACCGACGTAACCAGGGGCCGCACCGATTAGCTTAGAAGTGGATGTCTTATCCATATATTCCGACATGTCGAAACGAATCACAGCATCCTTAGAACCAAAGAGTTGTTTTGCTAACTGCTTAGCGGTCTCAGTCTTACCAACCCCGGTTGGGCCGACGAAGAGGAAGGAGCCAATTGGCCGACCGGACTTGTTTAATCCAATCCGGTTCCGACGGATGGCCCGGGCAACCTTGTCAACGGCTTCATTCTGACCGATGACGTGGGCTTCCAACTTCTTATCGAGGTCTCGGAGTTGGTTTTCTTCTTGCTTTTGCAGGTCACCAACCGGGATGTTCGTCTTCTCTTCGACGATCTTTTGCATATCCTTGTCAGTAACGGTTGCGGACTCTTCCGTGTGGTTTTCTTCCGCGTCCTTCTTGGCCTTTTCAAGACGGGTTACTTGGTCCCGGTAGAAGGCCGCCTTTTCATAATCCTGGTTGTCAACTGCCTGTTGCTTGTGGGCTTCGGCCGTGTGGATTTCGTTTTCAATCATGTTCGGGTCTGCCGTCTTCAGCGTCAGGTTCTTGCGCGAACCGGCTTCATCCAAGAGGTCAATGGCCTTATCCGGCAGGAAGCGGTCTTGGATGTAGCGGTCGGATAACTTAGCTGCGGCCACAACGGCTTCATCAGTGTACTTAACGTGGTGGTAGTCTTGGTAGCGACCCTTAATACCGTTTAAAATCTTGATGGTTTCTTCAACACTTGGTTCGTCAACTTCAACCGGTTGGAACCGCCGGGCGAGGGCGGCATCCTTTTCGATCTTCCGGTACTCGTTAAGAGTGGTGGCACCGACTAATTGGAAGTCACCACGGGCAAGGGCCGGCTTCAAAACGTTGCCGGCGTCCATACCACCCTCGGCGTTACCAGCACCCATGATCTCGTGAATTTCATCAATGAAGAGGATGATGTTCTTGTTCTTACGAACTTCTTCCATTAATTGTTGCATCCGCTTTTCAAATTGACCACGAATGCCAGTGCCTTGAACTAAGGAAACAACATCCAAACGAATAATTTTCTTATTAGCCAGTTTTTCTGGTACCTGGCCGGAAACGATCGCCTGAGCTAAGCCTTCGACAACCGCGGTCTTACCAACCCCGGCTTCACCGATCAGGACCGGGTTATTCTTCGTCCGCCGGTTTAGGATTTCGATTACTCGTTTGATTTCATTATCCCGCCCAATTACGGGGTCGATTTTTCCTTGACGGGCCATATCAGTAAGGTTAATCCCGTATTGACCAAGGATTCCCTTACCGCCCCGTCGGCCGCCGCCGCGTTGTGCTTGGGCACCAGGGTTTTGACCGTTGGCGCCGGCAGCTTGGCCTTGCATGTTATTCATTGCGTTCATAAAGTCTTCGAGGCTTCCAAAACTGAAGTTGTTCATTCCGTTACCTCCGTTTAACATATTAGTTTGAAAATCTTGTAATTTTTGATAGCATTCTTGGCACAGGTCCACCTGGATCCGTTGCCCGTTAAAGTTCATTTGTAAATGGATTGAAGCAGGGTTTTGATGGCAATTTTGACATAGCATCTAAGTAAATACCTCCCCAAATATTTATCACCTAAAAATGTTTGACCATTCTTGACCATTGATTATAATTATACTTACTTTTAATCATGACGCAAGTGTTGTGCCTGACTTTAAGAAAAAATCAACCAGTGACGTATCAACTACTAATCACATTTTAGCACTCCTTAACATTGATTGCTAAAAAGGTAGATTGTGTATAATAGGAAAAAAGAATATAAGAGGGTGCTTTAATGGCTGAACAGGATTTTAAACAGCAACTAGACGACTTACGGTCGGGGAAAATTGACCACTTTGAGATCACACCTGATGATTTTCAAGAGTTTCAACAAGTCTACCATGCTTACCCATACCGGACGCAGATTGAGGGGAAAGCTGATATTGGTGGCAAGGTAACCTACCATTTAATTCACCGATAACTTGCCTTTAACTGTCTTGTATTTACCGCTTACAATTGCTAAAATAGATTCATCGAGGTGTATCAGTGGTAAAATAGTCACTGATAAAAAGTAAATCTGCTCGAAGGAGACTGATTAATAATGGAAAAACGCGATTTTACTATTACTGCTGAAACTGGTATTCATGCACGTCCAGCAACCATCCTGGTTCAGACTGCATCAAAGTTCTCATCTGATGTGACCCTGTCATACGAAGGCAAGAGCGTTAACCTGAAGTCCATTATGGGTGTAATGTCACTTGGTGTTGGTCAAAACGCCAACGTTACCATCACTGCTAGTGGTGACGACGAGAAAGAAGCTTTGGATGCCGTTGCTGAAACGATGAAGAAGGAAGGATTGACCGACTAATGTCTTTACTGCTAAATGGGTTGGCAGCGAGCAATGGGATTGCGATTGCCCCGGCTTACCTATTAGTGGGGTCTGATTTATCCATTCAAAAACAGCATACGAATGATAAGGATCATGAGGTCAGCCGGCTTCATGATTCTTTTGCGTTCAGCCGCCAAGAGCTGCGCGTCATTCGTGACCACGCCCACCAACGACTGGGACAACGGGCAGCTACGGTAGTGGATACCCAATTGGCGATGCTTAATGACCCGGCGCTATTGGCGGCCATTATGGACCAGATTAAGGGGGCGGGCTTTACTGCGGAGTGGGCCGTTAAGGTGGTGACGGACCGCTATCTCAATATCTTTGAGCATCAGAACGATAATGACTACCTCCAGGCGCGGGGGACCGCGATGCGTGACGTCGCTAAGCGCTTATTGAGTCATTTGCTGGCGATTGACTTACCTGACCCCCTACAGCTTGACCACCGTGCCATCATTGTGGCCAAGAATGTGACACCCACGGATACGGCCCAATTTAGTCGGCGGTATGTGGCGGGGTTGGTCACCGATGGCGGTGGACGGACCTCACACTTTACGATTATGAGCCGGACACTATCCTTACCGGCGGTAGTGGCGACTAAGGATGCAACGGCAAAGATTAATAATGGCGACTTATTAATTGTCGACGGAATTCACGGCAAGGTGATCGTGCGGCCTAGTGAAGAAGAACTTGAGCATTACCGCCTACTTGCGGGGCAGTTTGCCCGGGAGCAGGAAGCCTGGGGAGCGCTCCGGGACCAGCAGACCATTAGCACCGATGGCCGTCACTTTGAGGTGGCAGCCAACGTGGGGACCCTGGCGGACCTGGAAGACGCCCGCAAAAACGGTGCGGAAGGAATCGGCCTTTTGCGGACTGAATTCTTATACATGAATCAAGCGGCACTTCCGGATGAAGCGCAACAGTTTACCGCCTATAAGCAGTTTGTATCGACAATGAATGAACAACGGGTGGTTGCCCGGACCTTAGATATTGGTGGGGATAAGCGGTTAGGAATGGTTCCTTTACCGCAAGAAGCTAACCCATACCTGGGCTTTCGGGCTATCCGGGTGGGTTTAGCTAAGCCCGAAATCCTCCGCCCCCAACTCCGGGCCTTACTGCGGGTGTCGGTTTATGGCCGATTAGCAATTATGTTCCCGATGGTGGCGACGATTGAAGAATTCCGCCAGGCCCGGGCCATTCTGGATGAAGAAAAGGACAAACTGGTGGCCGCCGGGGTGGCCGTTGCCGATAATGTTGAGGTCGGCATGATGCTAGAAATCCCGGCTGTGGCAATGATGGCCGACCTGTTTGCCCCGGAGGTTGACTTCTTTAGTATCGGGAGTAATGACCTCATTCAATACCTCTTTGCAGCGGACCGGGGTAACGCCCGGGTAGCCTACCTTTACCAGGAGCTCCACCCAGCCGTTTTGCGGACGGTGAAGCGGGTAATTGATGCTGCCCACGCGGAAGGCAAGTGGGTCGGTATGTGCGGCGAAATGGCTGGCAGCCCGCTGGCCACCCCCCTGTTAATGGGGATGGGACTGGACGAGTTTTCGATGCGGAGTAGTCAGATTCTCCGGATTCGGGCCCTGATCAAGAAGTTAAACACTCGACACCTCCAACCGCTGGTTCACCGGGCGCTGGCGGCCAAGACAGCACCAGAAGTAACGGAATTAGTTAAAGAGTTCATACCAGAATTAAAAGATGAATAATGGGTAACCAGGCGTACGCTCGAATCCAGGCGGGATCCGCGTGACGGCCTGGTTTTTTTTGTATCCTCCTTAAGAAAAAATTAATCTGTCGATGGAGAACTTGTCGCGCTTGCCTAATCGTTGTTACAATAGGAGAAATATGGCTTTTTGCTAAAGGATATGGGATTTAGTATAATGAGAGCCACTACCAAGTAGAAATGAAAGATTGGAGCAGTTAGTGTGAATATTGGTCTTTTTACAGATACATACTTTCCTCAAGTCAGTGGGGTTGCCACTTCGATTAAGACCCTGCGCGATGAACTGACTGCCCAGGGGCATAACGTTTATATTTTTACGACGACCGACCCGCAGGCTAAAAAGGACGACGTTGAAAACGGCATTTACCGCCTGCCCAGCATCCCCTTTGTTTCCTTTACCGACCGCCGAATCGCGGTGCGGGGAGCTTTTCGGGCGATCCGACTAGCTAAGAAGTTACAATTAGACATTGTTCACAACCAGACTGAGTTTGCACTTGGCCTGCTCGGGAAGGTGGTAGCGCGCGAGTTAAATATTCCGTGCCTGCATACCTACCACACGATGTATCAAGACTACCTTCACTACATTGCGAATGGTCACATTGTTAAACCAAAAAATGTGGCGACCTATGCCCGGATGTATATGCGGAGCCTCGACGGGGTGATTGCACCTAGTAAGCGGGTTCTTGACACCCTGCGTTCGTATGGGGTAACGGTGCCCATTCGGATTATCCCAACTGGAATTAATCTCGGGGTTTACCAGAGCCAGGATAGTCCGGCCCAGGTTCAAGCCCTGCGAGACCAGTACGGTTATGGACCGGAGACGCCGGTCTTGCTATCATTGAGCCGGTTAGCGTATGAGAAAAATATTCATGCCTTAATTGACGCCATGCCGGATATCCTTGCCCACAAGCCGGCTGCCCAATTGCTGATTGTGGGGGATGGCCCCGCACGGCAGACACTGGAACGGCAGGTCCGTCAGATGGACCTTACTGACCACGTCCGGTTTGCCGGTGAAATTAAAAATGAAATGGTTCACCATTATTACCAGATGGCCAACGTCTTTGTCTCCGCCTCGGACTCTGAGTCCCAAGGCCTAACTTATGATGAAGCCCTGGCTTCGGATTTACCAATTGTCGTCATGCGCAGCGTTTATACCGATGAGTTGATTGATGACCCGGCAATTGGTGTTAGCTTCCAAAAGCGAGCGGACCTGGTGAAGGGTGTTGTTTACTACCTTGATCATCCGGGCAATGAAGAGTCACATACTAAACGTCAGCAAAAGTTACACGCTATTTCGGCAGAGGTGTTTGGTAAGCGAGTGGTGGCCTTTTATCGAAACTGCCAGGATAAGATGGCGGTGGATGAACAGGACAAGCCCCGTCACCACCGTCACCTGTTCCATCGTTTAAGGAGTTAGTAATGATTAAGATTACGATGTTTTCTTCGGCGGACAAGGTTGCCGGCCAGGGAGTGGGTAGTGCTTACCTCGAACTGGTTGGCTTACTGAAGACCCATTTTAAAGACGAGTTTGACGTTGCAATAAATCGCTACCGCAGGAGTGACGTTAGCCACTACCACACAATTGACCTTCCGTTTTACTTCTCAACGTTTTCTAAAAAGCGGGGGCAAAAGGTGGGCTATGTTCACTTCCTGCCGGAAACACTAGAGGGTAGCTTGAAAATCCCACAACCATTTCGTGGGATTTTTTATCGTTATGTGATTGCTTTTTATAAACGAATGGACCACCTGGTTGTGGTTAACCCGTCGTTTATTGACAAATTAGTGGCCTATGATATTCCGCGCGAAAAGATTAGCTACATTCCCAACTTTGTGGACAGCCGGCGGTTTCATCCGGTGCCGGCAGGTGAAAAGAAACGGCTGCGGGCTAAATTTGACCTCCCACAGGATAAATTCATTGTTTTGGGAACCGGGCAGGTGCAGGAGCGCAAAGGCGTCCCTGATTTTATCCGCCTTGCGCGGCAGAACCCCGATGTACAATTCGTGTGGGCCGGTGGCTTTTCGTTTGGCCGGTTGACCGATGGCTACCGGGAGTTGAAGAAGGTTGTTGATAACCCGCCTGCTAACCTCCGCTTTACCGGGATTGTTAGCCGGGATGAGATTGCCCAGTTGAACAACTTAGCCGATCTGTTCCTTTTGCCGTCGTTTAATGAACTCTTTCCAATGTCGGTGCTGGAGGCGTTTAGTTGTGGTACGCCAGTGATGCTCCGCGACCTAGACTTGTATCAGGTAATTATTAAGGGTGATTATGAGCCAGCGAAGGATGTTGAGGAGATGCAAGTTAAGTTGACCTTATTGCGTAATGACCCGGCGCGGCTTGACCATTGGCAAAAGCAGGCACGGGTGGCGGCCCAATACTACTCGGAGGACCATCTGGCGGCAATTTGGCACCGTTTCTACCATGAACAAGCACGGAAGGGAGTTAATAATGACTAGGAAAAACTGGCTGGTACTGGCTATCATGCTGTTTATTGGCGGGGGGATAATTGCTTACTCCCTGCGGACCGTCAATATCCACCTGCTTGTTCGTGACTTCTTTACGCTAAACTGGTGGTGGATGTTAGTTGCACTGGTTTGTATTTGCTTATACCTAATACTTGAAGGAGTAGTGGTAAAGATCTTTATGAAAAATCGCTACCCAGCATTCACTTGGAAAGATGCGATGCGGCTACCACCAATTGAGCAGCTCTTCAACGGAATTACGCCCTTTTCAACCGGGGGGCAGCCGGCCCAGCTAGTGGGGATGCTCCAGTGCGGTGTTGATGGGGGCGTTGCTAGTTCGGTTTTACTAATGAAGTTTGTCGTCTTTCAGGCGATGATTGTCATCAACTTTTTAATTAGCCTGGTGATTGGCTTTCACTTTATTGCCGAGAAACTCCATGCATTATCCTTACTAGTATTGCTGGGCTTCATGATTCACTTAGCGGTGATTGTGGGCCTGCTGTTAGTAATGTATTGGTATGGCTTTACCAAGCGGGCGATGAACTTGTTGATCAAACCGTGTGCTTGGTTTATGAAGCCGGGTCGTTATGAACGGATGCGGATACTGTTAAATGAAAAGGTCGACTCCTTTTATAAGGAGAGCCTCCGGATGAAGGGCGAGTATGGGAAAATGGCTAGAGTATGTGTGGTTACGTTGCTCCAGCTCTTCTTTTACTACATGATTCCGTATTTCATCATGCTGGCACTGGGGGTTCACGGGATGAACTTTATCATGGTCGTTAGCCTGCACGTGTTGATTTTCATGATTATTTCACTCTTCCCGATCCCTGGTGGGGCCGGCGGTGCTGAATACTCCTTTTCGGTCTTGTTTGCGAGTTTCATTGGCTCCGGTAGTAAATTAGTTTTGGCAATGATCCTATGGCGACTTTTGACCTATTACTTTGGGATGTTCGCGGGGATGGTTGCATTAGTCGTTAAACCAGATAAAATTAAACATGATGTCGAAGGTGAGTAATAGCAAGTATTGCTCATTTTTATTTTTGAGGAGGAGATGGCAGTGGCAAAGTCACAGCTGCTACAGATTATTCGTCGCTTAAATGCAATGAAACATGACCAGCGTGGGCGGCGTCAGCGACGGACCTTTGAACAATTTGGGGTACCGGTTTGCGAAGTAACGTACGTTAGTGACACTGATGAGTTTGTGTTTGTCCGGTTTCGACCACAGGAGCGCTTTCGTTTCGATGATATTGACTTGGTGGCTATTGAGGTCTTTAACTGCTTATACGATTTGGAGCACACCTTTTAACTTTTTTTGAGAAAAGGTGTTGACGAATGACTTGATGCTTGGTATATTATTACTTGCTGTTACGAAGCAGTTCGAAAATTGCTTCAAAAATAGCTATTGACAGAGATTTACTTATCTGTTATCATGAATGAGTTGTCTCGTGAGGACAGTCAAAAAGTTATCGAAATTTCTTCTTGACATAGCTTTGCTGAGATGATAAAATATAAAAGCTGTTTGATGGCAGCTTGGTAGACCTTTGAAAACTGAACAAAGTTTCGACGAATCAAATGTGTAGGGTCTTCGGTCACTTCGGTGATTGGAGCAAAAACATTTGCGAAGTCAATTCGCTTAATTAATTTGAATTAGAGCTATTCAAG
>DXAF01000024.1 GCA_019117185.1 Candidatus Limosilactobacillus intestinipullorum
TAGCTAAAGTACGAACAGCGCAGTACACAAATGGCCTCCAGTGCCCGGCAAAGCCGAACACTGGAGGCCTATTTGTGCTTGCGGGGGTTCGAAGACGAACTAGCAAGCTAGTTCTGTCTCACTCCCTTTATAGATATTTTAATTTAGAATAAACCGGTAATCTTCCCATCCTTATCAATAGTCATGTTAACGGCCGCTGGTACCTTGGAGAGGCCCGGCATGGTCATCATGTTACCAGATAAAGCGACGATGAACCCGGCACCTAACTTCGGCACTAGTCCCCGAATATGGAAGACAAAGTCCGTTGGTGCCCCCAGCTGGGTCTGGTCATCGGTAAAGGAGTACTGGGTCTTGGCAATGCAGACCGGCAGCTTATCCCAGCCCAATTCGTGGAACTGCTTTAACTGCCGTTGCGCTGCCCGACTAAATTCAACCGCCTTGGCCCCGTAAATTTTGGTAGCCACGGTCCGAATCTTCTCTTCCGGCGTTGCGTCCAGGCCGTATAACTCGTGGAAGTCGCTCTCCTGGTTAGCCAACTTAACGACTTCGTTTGCCAGGTCATGGGTACCGGCACCGCCCTGGGACCAAGCATCAGCCGTTACCACGTTGACCCCGAGCTGCTGGCAATTATCTTCGATCAGCTTGATTTCCGCTGCGGTATCGGTTGCGAAATGGTTAATGGCCACGACCAACGGGACCCCGTACCGCTGCATATTCTTAATGTGGCGGTTAAGGTTGGCCATCCCCTTCTTCAATTCGGCCAGGTGTTCGTCCTTGAGGTCCGCCAGATCGGCACCCCCGTTGTATTCCAACGCCCGGACCGTGGCAACGATTACCACCGCGTCAGGGTTCTTGCCGAGGACCCGGCGCTTAATGTCCATGAACTTTTCGGCCCCCAGGTCGGCACCAAAGCCGGATTCGGTTACCGTGTAATCCGCTAACTGGAGGGCTGTCCGAGTTGCCAGCACACTATTACAGCCGTGGGCGATGTTGGCAAACGGTCCCCCGTGGATAATGGTTGGAGTGTGGTCCAGCGTTTGGACCAGGTTCGGCTTGATGGCATCCTTTAATAGAATCGTGATTGCGTCCGCAAAGCCTAATTCGGCCACGGTCACTGGCTTCTTATCGTAAGAGTAACCCACCACGATCTGGCCAACCCGCTTCTTTAGGTCCATCAGGTCAGTGGATAAGCACAAGATTGCCATCAATTCTGATGCGGCGGTAATGTCAAAGCCAGTCTGCCGGGGAACCCCCTGCATCAAGCCGCCCAAGCCCGTTACCACGTTCCGTAGTGCCCGGTCATTGACGTCTTCAACCCGTTTCCAAATGATCCGCCGGGGGTCTAAGCCCAGCTCGTTGCCCCGCATGACGTAATTATCAACCAGGGCGGCCAAGGTATTGTTAGCGCTGGTCAAGGCATGCAGGTCACCCGTAAAGTGGAGGTTAATGTCTTCCATCGGCACTACCTGACTATAACCACCACCAGTGGCACCACCCTTAATTCCAAAGACTGGCCCCATCGATGGTTCCCGCATGGCAATAATAGTCTGGTGGCCCAGCTGGTTCATCGCATCACCAAGGCCCACGAGGACGGTCGACTTCCCTTCACCGGCCGGCGTCGGGTTAATCGACGTGACCAAGACCAGCTTATGCTTCTTGTCCGGATGTGCTTGGACCGGTAGCGTGATCTTCGCCTTGTACTTACCGTACTGCTCAATATCATCCTCACCTAAACCAATTTGCTCGGCAATCTCTTTAATTGGCTTCATTTCCGCTTGGTCAGCAATTTCGATATCTGTCATCATCGCAACCGTCCCCTTTCAGTATTCACGAACATTATTGTTAAATAAAAAATTATTGTTTGCTTATGTAAACAAGATACTGTATTTTCTGCAGTAAGTAAACCTCTTTTCACGAATTATTAGCTAATTTCATGCAATTAGCTGACTATTTAAGCTTACCTGTTATTGGAGACGCTGTCAAAAAAGGGCTGTGACATAAGCTCTACAGCCTAGCTAAAGGATGAACAGCGCAGTACACAAATAGCCCCAATGCCCGGCAAAAGCCGAACACTGGAGGCCTCTTCGTGCTTTCTAAAGGCTAGCTACGCGTCGACGGGGGTTCCCGACTGGCTTGCTGCGCTTCGAAAAACGAACTAGCAAGCTAGTCCTGTCCCCCTATTAAAAACAATTACTGGTGGTTCCCCTCGGATTGGGCAATACTGTCACGCAGCGTTGCCAGGTCAACTTCGCCCTGTCGGAAGGCTTGGTCTGCCACTGGAAAGTGTTGTTCCAGGGTATCAAAGATTTCTAAGTCACCAGTCAGGTGGGCGGCGTTGAATTCAAGCAGGTGGCCGGCAAATTGGCGGTCATCACTCAAAAAGTGTAAATGCCAGCCCGCGGCAGTGACACTACCGAAAATATCAGGGGCGTAGTAACCAATAATGGTCCCCGCTACCCCATCACGGGTAAAGGTTGGTTGGCCCTTGGCGACTTCTAACAGGCTCGGGTATGGTTTTTCCTGCTTAGGGGCAATCCGGACCTTCACGTGGTCAAAAGTCCCTGTCAAGTGGAGGGCTGCAAAGACGTTGCCCAGTTCATGCTGGTGAACAAAGTCACCGTTTAAGCTGGTGAAGTCGACTGTCGATAGGTCTAGTTTTGTCAAATCAGCTGGTTGGTGGACGGAGGCAAAGGGCATTTTAGCCGCCATGTCAGTGACGTGGTTGACGTGGCCACTGGAAACTGCCTGGTAAACCTCACCATCCAAGATAATCACTTCACCATCAAGGCCGTCGAAGGTGCCGATCCCGGTGGAACCATGTTTCAAAAGGTCACCCACGGTAATCGTCCCGGCCATGTTACCAGCCATCAAGGACGCTAACGTTCCGTGTTCATACAAAGTATTGATATGATCATTTCCTTTCATTATCCTAATTGCGAATCAATCAGGTGGGCCGCTAATTCCTTGTTGTTACTGTAGTCCACCGGAACATCAACCACAACGGGCCCGTCCGTGTTAAAGGCTTGTTGCATCACCTTGCCCAAGTCATCCGGTTGGTCAACCCGTAAACCCGTGGCACCGAAGCTTTCTGCATACTTAACCAAGTCACAGTCACCGAACTTAACCCCGGCTGCTTGGGGATATTTCATCTCTTCTTGGAACTTAACCATGTCGTAGTAGCCACCGTCATTCCAAACCACTACAACCAGGTTGAGGTGGTGTTGGACGGCAGTCGCTAGTTCGGCCCCTGAGAAGAGGAAGCCCCCGTCACCACAAACGGCAACGGCCTTGTGTTCGGGATGGAGCATTGCGGCAACCATCGCCCACGGCAGGCCAACACCAAGCGTCTGCATCCCGTTACTGATCAGCAGGTGACGTGGTTGGTAACAACGGAAGTGGCGGGCCATCCAAATGTAGTGGGAGCCCACATCTAAGGAAACAATCATGTCATCGGTCACGTTTTCCTGAATGGCCTGGACAACGGCCAGCGGGTGGCTCTTACCATGGCTTTGGGGCGCCTGCATCTGCTTGTCCTTGTCCAGCCGTTGCTTGTATTCGGCCAGCTGGTCCTTAGCCGCGGTCGGGTAAGTAAAGCCCTTCAGCAGTTGGTCAAGCTGGTCCAAACTAGTGGCAAGGTCACCAACGAGCTGCATCACCGGCGTGTACTGGTTGTCAACCTGGGCCGGTTTAGTGTCAAGGTTGACGATGCGCAGGTGGCCTTCCTTATTCCAGTTCCGGGGCTCATATTCAATGGCGTCATAACCAACCGCGATTACCAGGTCACTTTGCTGGAGCAACTGGTCCCCAACCTGGTTGCGGAATAAGCCGACCCGGCCGAAGTAGGACTGGTCTTCCAGGTCCCGGGAAACCACCCCGGCAGCCTGGAAGGTTTCTACAACTGGGAAGGAATAGTCACGGAGCAGTTGGTGCAGTGCCGCAGTCACCTGCTCATCTCCGCCCCGCTGGCCAACTAGGATCACTGGCAGCTGGCTGTGCTTAATCATGTCTACTAACTTGGCCAGCTCAGCGGGGTCTGCCGGTCCCATCTTTGGTGCTTCATAAATCGGCAGTGGTGCCTCATCGACGACTGCATCATCGACGTCTTGTGGGAGACTCACGAAGGCTGCGCCCTTTTCGGCCCTCTGGCTGGCTTCAAAAGCGTTCGCCATGGTTTCTGAAATGTTATTGGGGTCTTGAATTTCAGCACTGTACCGGGTGATTGGTGCCATAATTTCTGCGGAGGGCGTGCTCTGGTGGGTCAGCCGGTGCAAGTCCTTTCGCTGGACCTGTCCACCGATCGCCAGAATCGGGTCCCCTTCCGCATTGGCGGTCATGATCCCGGTAGTGAGGTTCCCCACACCAGGGCCGGAAGTACTGATGGCCACCCCGGTCTTACCGGTTAGGCGGGCATAAGCCTGGGCCATGAAGACCGCATTTTGCTCGTGCCGGGTAACGATTAGTTGTGGTGCATCGTCACTGTTTTCCCCGTCGAGTCCCTCAAACAGCCGGTCAATCTTGGCACCCGGGATCCCGAATACCAGGTTGACCCCGTGTTTACGGAGACTGTCGATTACTACATCTGCACCATGCAATTTATTCGTCATAGAAACCACCTCATCTATCCTTTAAAGTTCGTTATTGATTAGCATTTTAGGCGTCACAAGCATTATTCACAAGATTGTCGTTTCTTCACATAAGGCCATGGGCGCCACGGCGGTAAAAAATATTTTTCATCTGGCAACCACGCTGGGGAATTCACAAAGTCAGTCACTTTCAGCACGCAGCCGGCGTTTATTCTTGTGAATTGATTTAACACCCAGGATATCCAGCAGGAAGGTAAAGATCGGCACCCCGACAATTAGCCCCCAGGTCCCCCAGAAGTGTTCGCCAACCAGCAGGACAATGAAGGTGTAAAAGATCGGCAGGTCCGTCTGGCTTGACATAAACTTTGGGTTCAGCACGTAGGCCTCAATCGTGTGGATAACGATGACCATCACGATGATGTAGATCACATCACGAATGCCCCCGACTGAATAGGCCACTAGTCCCAGGGGGATCGTCGAGATGATTACCCCAGCTACCGGTACCAGGCTAAAGATAAAGACCACTAGTGATAGTGCAAAAATCTGCGGCATCTTCATAAAGGCCAAGCAGATAGTCGTGATCACGGTATTGCAGATGGCGATGAAGAACTGCGCTTCCAAAACCACCCCGAATGTGTTAGTAAACTTCTTGCCAAAGTAGGCAATGTCTTGGAAGAACCAGCTAAAGCGACTCGTCAAAAAGAGGCGGGAAAAACTTTCTGTTTGGTTGAGTTCCAACGTGTAAAAGAAGCTCAGGATTAGTGACAAGAAAAAGGTGACCGCAACGGCCCCCACACTGGTAATGGTACTGACTGCCAATGTCAATCCATGCTTAACCTGGTTCATGATAGCCGCGGTGCTAATGTAGTGGTTAACATAGCGGTAGAGGGTCGTGGCATCATTGGAACTATAAAATTGCAAAACGGAGTTAACCATCTTCACAATCTGGCGCACCAAGATCGGCAGATACTGGGTGACCCCTAAGTACAGGCCCCAGATCAACAGCGCGTAAGTAATAATCACGACCAGACCCGGTGACAGCTTGGGTAGCCACCGTTGAACCAGGTGAACCCAGTTGACCACGATGTAAGTCAGGATAAACGTGAACAAGATCAAGTTCATCATTGACCGCACCACCCACAGCACCAGAATAATCAGCGCCAGGACCATAAACCGGCGCAGTTCAACATTGTTTACAAAGCGATGCCATGCATCATTCATATCATCATCCCTTTAACTAAATGCTAACCTTAGTTTACCCTAATTAAGGCCCGATTATTATTAATTTGATGGAATTAGGTTTCTTTTCCTTAAAGTAATTGACGGGGTGTTATAATAATCCTATTCGATTGAGAAAGAAGGAAACGTTGTAATGTTAGAAAAGACGTTCTACAAGTCACTACTAAGCCACTCCTTTACCATCCCGGTTAAGGTAGTGTACTGGGACGGCAAGAGTGCCGTTTATGGTAATGGTGAGCCCCAAGTAACCATCACCTTCAAAGAAAAGATTCCAATTCGTGATGTTACCAAGAACGCCTCAATTGCCCTTGGTGAAGCCTACATGGATGGCAAGATCATGATCGACGGCAGTATTCAAAAGCTGATCGAGTCTGCCTACGAGAGCGCTAACAGTTTCATGCGTAGCTCCAAGTTCCGGAAGTTCTTGCCCAAGCAGGGGCACTCTGAAAAGGAAAGCCAATCTGATGTCCAAAGCCACTATGACGTTGGTAATGACTTCTACAAGCTATGGTTGGACGACACCATAACTTATTCATGTGCCTACTTCACGGACGGCAACCGTGATAACCTGACCAAGGCCCAAGAAGACAAGGTCCACCATATCTTAAAGAAGCTCGACCCAAAGCCGGGTAAGACCCTGCTCGACATTGGTTGCGGCTGGGGGACCCTGATGTTGACGGCGGCCAAGGAGTACGGTTTAAAGGTCACGGGTGTTACCCTGAGTGAGGAACAGTACCGGTTTGTGATGAACCGAATTGAAGACGAGGGCTTGCAAGATGTTGCTACCGTAAAGCTGGTCGACTACCGGGAATTAGGCGACCAGACCTGGGATTACATCACCTCCGTCGGAATGTTTGAACACGTTGGTAAGGAAAACCTCGGCCTGTACTTCAAAGACGTCAACCGCTACCTTAAGAATAACGGGGTTGCTTTGATTCACGGAATCACCCGGCAACAGGGCGGGGCCTACAATGGTTGGATCAATAAGTACATCTTCCCTGGTGGCTACATCCCCGGCCTTGAAGAAATGGTTGGTCACATTGAAGAAAACCGGATGCAGATTGCCGACATGGAAATGCTGCGCCGGCACTACCAACGGACGCTGGAAATCTGGGATGCCAACTTCAACGCCAATCGGAACCAGATCCAAGACATGATGGGCGAACGCTTTACCCGGATGTGGGACCTCTACCTGCAGGCTTGTGCTGCTTCGTTTGAATCTGGCAACATTGACGTAATCCAGTTCCTAATTACCAAGGGGGCCTCTGGTAAGAACCTGCCAATGACCCGGGATTACATGTACCAAGATTAATAAATAATTATTAAAAAACGGGAGTGAACCTAACGTCAACAATGACGCCGGGTTCACTCCCGTTTGCTGTTATCAAGGAGGTTAACGTTCATTAATTTTCTAGCTTTTGAACGGTTTCATCAAAACGCGTCTTAATGTAGTTAGCGGACTTAGCCAGCAGTTTTTCCTCATCAGCCGTAAGGTTTAGCTGAAGGGTTTTAACGACTCCCTGCTTACCAAGGACGGCTGGGTAGCCACAGTAAGTACCATATTCTTCGCGGAAGTTGGAACACGGCAGTTCCACGTTTGCATCATTTAGGATTGCCGTTACGAGGCGGAGGGCGGCTGCCGCGATCCCAAAGTTAGTGTAGAGCTTGCCGTGGAAGACGGTGTAGCCCCCCGCCTTGGTTGCCTCGGCCAGGGCGTCTAAGTCGAGCTGGTCACTAACCGCTGCTAAATCAGTGATGTTTTGGCCTAGTACCCGGACTTGCGACCAGGCCGCGAATTGGGAATTACCGTGCTCACCCAGGGCGTAGCCGGAAACGGACCGCGGGTCAACGTCGAGGGCCTGGCCAACGACCTTTCGGAGGCGGGCGGTATCAAGCAGGGTCCCGGTCCCCACGACCTGATTCTTCGGCAGGCCAGTGTACTTCTGAAAGAGGGCCGCGATAACGTCGCACGGGTTACTGATGGAAACAAGGACCCCGTTAAAGCCAACCTCCTTTAGCTTGGTCCCCACTTCCTTAGCAGCGACACTGTTAACCTTTAGCTCAACAAAGCGGTCGTGCTTGGCGTCATCGTTTTGCACCCCGATGTTACCAACCGCAATTACTACAACGTCCGCGTCGGCCAGTGCCTGGTAGTCATTACGGACAACCTTGGTATGGGTGGGCAAGTTAGCGGCCATATCCTCAAAATCGGTGGCATTCGCGTTTAACTTCTTTTCGTTGGTATCGACCAGGACTAACTCATCGACGGTTCCCGTCACCAAAAGATTATTCGCCAGTGTTTCGCCGACGTGACCTTGGCCTACTACTCCTACTTTGCGTGTCATCATCAATCACTTCTCTCTAATATTCTCTTTGATTTTTCATCTTATTTTAATGATACTTTAATAGTATTGAGCACCAATGTCAACCCGTTTTCAGAAAATAATAAAACAGGGAGATAGAACTAGCTTGCTAGTTCGTTTTTCGAAGCGTAGCTAGCCTTTAGGAAGCACAAAGAGGGCTCTAGCGTCCGGTTTCCCGAACGCTAGAGCCCTCTTTGTATACTGCGCTGTAACATTTTTCTCTATGGGGCCTATATCACAGCCCCTTACTTGAATTAGTTAGTCGCGTGGGCCGCACTCCACGCCGCCGGGTCCTGCCGCCACTTATTTAAGGAAGCCAGGTGGGCTGCACTAATCAAGCCCTTTTCCTTGGCAACGTTTACCAGGGTCGGGTAATCCGTCACCGCGTAATAATCCAGTCCCTGGGCCGCAAAGTTGCGATCGGCAGCTGGCAGGCGGTAGGTAAAGACTGCCACCACGCCGACAACCTTGGCACCGGCCCTGTTAACTGCCGCAACAGCATTTAAGACGCTCCCGCCGGTCGAAATTAGGTCGTCAATCACTACGACCGCTTGTCCGGGCTGAAGGACACCTTCAATTTGCTTACCCTGGCCATGATCCTTGGGCTTAGACCGCACGTAAACAAGGGGCTGGCCCATTTTTTCAGCCACCCAGGATGCATGAGGGATCCCGGCCGTGGCCGTTCCCGCAATTGCCGTGGCCGTTGGGAAATGAGTCTTAATTAATTCCACCATCCCCTGGTAAATCGCCTGTCGGACGTCAGGATAAGAAATCGTTAACCGATTATCCGTATAGATTGGGGAATGCAGCCCACTGGCCCAGGTATAGGGTTGATCGGGGCTCAAGGTCACCGCGTGAATTTCCAGTAGGTCCTTAGCAACTGTCTCTGCGTAACTCATGTTAGTCCTCCTCTGCTAAAAATTCCTGTTCAATCGTCTGATAGGCCGCCACCGGGTCCGCCTGCTGGGTAATTGGTCGCCCAACCACGATGGCGTTACTACCTAGTTCATGGGCCTGGCGCGGGGTGACGACGCGTTTTTGGTCGCCCTTTGCAAACCCGGCGGGACGAATCCCAGGGGTCACGCACAAAAAGTCCGGGCCGGTAACTTGCCGGATGGCCTGGACCTCTTGGGCCGAGCAAACGACTCCCGCCGCTCTCGCACGTTCAGCCAGTCGGGCATAGCTTTGTACTAACTCCACCAGTGAAAGGTTAACGTGTTGTTCCTCATGGAGGACCCGTTCGTCGATCGAGGTTAGCTGGGTAATTGCCAGTAGTTGTGGGGTTGGCAAGCCAGCGGCTGCAGCGCCAGCTCGTAACCCAGCCGCCCCGGCCGCTACCATTTCACTACCACCAGCGGCATGGATGGTTGTAAAGTCAACTCCTAACTGGCCCAGGACATACATCGCCCGCTTGACGGTATTCGGGATGTCATGAAGCTTAAGGTCCAAGAAAACTTTGAAGCCCCGACGTTGGGCCGCCTTTACGATTGCCGGACCAAGGTGGTAGTACAACTCCATCCCAATTTTTAAAATTGGTCGGGGCGCCACGGTGAGCCGGTCAAATAGGGTTAGGGCCTCGTCTTCGGTTGCGACGTCAATTGCGACCATTGGTGAATAACGTTTCAAAATCTTACCTCCCATAAGTCAGTCAACCGCTTGATACCATAGCGGTCCATTACTAGTGGCAAGTCGGCTACAATCCGGGGGCACGCCAGCGGGTCATGGAAACTAGCCGCCCCCACTTCAACCGCGTTCGCCCCGGCCATCATAAATTCAAGCACGTCTTCAGCCGTTTCAATGCCCCCCACCCCAATGATTGGCAGGCGTGACACCGCCCGAACCTGGTGAATCATCCGCAGGGCCAGCGGCTTAAGTGCTGGGCCGGACAGACCGCCAGTAATGTTGGCCAAGACCGGCCGCCGGGTCCGCAGGTCAATGCTTAACCCGGTCAAAGTGTTAACCATCGTTAAACCGTTAGCACCACCCCGTTCGGCCGCCTGGGCCAGTGGAACGATATCGGTCACGTTAGGCGTTAACTTCACGTAGATTGGTTTCCCACTAGCCTGGGCCACAACCTTTTCCGTCAGGTCTTCTAGTACAACCGGGTCCGTCCCCATCGCCAGCCCGCCATGCTTGACGTTCGGACAGGAAACGTTCAGCTCAATCGCGTTGACCTCGGGTGCCGCGGCCAGGCGGTGAACAACCGTCTCGTATTCAGCAGTTGAAAAGCCGGCCGCACTCGCGATGATCGGTAGGCTGGGATAGTGGCGCCGCAGCCAGGGTAGTTTCTCATTAACGACCGCGTCAACACCAACGTTTTGCAGGCCATTGGCGTTGAGCCAGCCCGCACTGGTTTCACAAACCCGCGGGTTCGGGTTCCCGGACCGGGGATGGCGGGTGGTCGACTTTAACACCAGCGAGCCGAGGCGGTTCAAGTCATAGTTCTTAGCGATTTGCTGGCCATAGCCACAGGTGCCACTGGCCGGGATTACCGGATTCTTCAATGCCAGCCCGGGCAGGTTGACCGCCAACCGTTGTGCAGTTTCCATCATTACGTGCTCCCTTCGTTTGCAACAAAAAACAGCGACCACTTAACCCATTCCTGATTAAGCGATCGCTGTGCTTTTTCTCTTCTCTTTAATGCCAAACACCGTACCGTTTTGCCCTCACAGGAGTCAATTAAATGGTTCTCGTATCTAACAAAATACCCTTGATCACATTGATGGTTCCGCACGCGGATCTTAAGTCCACCGCCGATGGCTGGAGAAATTCTGTAAAATAAAAGCCTTCTTAGGTGGACTAAGAAGGCCGTCTTTGGTAACGCACAATAAAAATCCTTCTTAGCCTCACTGGACTATTTTAAAGGTAAATTTGTTACTAATGATAATAATCACTCTGCCAGAAAAAGTCAACACCTATTAATCAATCTCCCGGGTTGACTTACTGCCGACAAAGTCTCGTTGGATCAATACTGACACCAGCATCGCCACGACGTCAATGATGACAAAGGCGACCAAGGTTACGTAGTAGTTGTGCAGGACTTGGTGCGTGTAGGATAACAGGACCGGGCCCACCATCCCCGCGGCAGCCCAGGCCGTCAGGATGTAACCGTGAATGGCGCCCAACTGCTTCGTGCCAAAAACGTCACCCAAGTAGGCTGGGATAACGGAGAAGCCGGCCCCGTAGCAGGAAAGCAGGAGGCACAGAGCCAGCGCAAAAATAAAGGGGGTCTTAAAGAACAGGAGGACAAAGAGCATCGCGATGTCTAAAATAAAGATCAGGCTGTAGGTCAAAGGCCGCCCAATGTAATCGGATAAGGTCGCCCAAGCCAGCCGCCCAAAGCCATTAAAGAGGCCCAGGATACCGACCATCACGGCCGCCGCACTGGCCGTCATCGTCGTCATGTTTTGCGCCATCGGTGAAGCGGCCGATACTAGCCCAATCCCGGTTGTAATATTGATAAAGAACATGAACCACAAGAAAGCAAAGGTCCGGGTCCGCAGTGCCTGATTGGCCGTCAGTTCCTGGCCGGTCAGGCTAAGCCGTTGAGCATTTTGGGCAATTGCCTGGGGAAGCTCATGGGGCCGGGGCTTTTTAATAAACTGGGCCGCCACAATCATTACCAGAAAGTAAAAGGCCCCCAGGATGTAAAAAGTGTTGGCAACCCCGACCGTGGCCATTAGCTTCTGGGCAACTGGCCCGGTCAACAAGGCCGCAAAGCCAAAGCCCATGATGGCAAGTCCCGTTGCCAACCCCCGCTTATCCGGGAACCACCGGATGATCGTGGATACCGGGGTTACGTACCCGGAACCCAGGCCCAAGCCACCGATTACCCCATAAGCAAGGTAAAGCAACCATAATTGGTGGCTCTGGACAGCTAGTCCGGTCAGGGCAATCCCAGAACCGTAACAAATACTGGCAATCGTCCCCGTAACGGTTGGTCCGAACTTTTCCACGAGACGACCCATAAAGGCTGCCGACATTCCTAAAAAGAAAATTGCCAAACTAAAGGCGAACGAGACCGCCGTTTCCCGCCAGCCGGTTTGCTGTGAAATTGGTTTTGTGAAAACACTCCAGGCATACACACCACCAATCATCAGGTGGAGAACCACGCCTGCCATTGCAACGCCATATCGATTCCGTGTCTTGGTCATCAGATACCCTTCCTCTCATAAAAAAACGAACAATAATATTAAATTTACCGATTAAATTCGGTGTTTAAACATTACCACGGCATATAAGAGTAATCAATACCTAATTTCTGGTTTGTACTGCCCCGCCACTGGTCTTTTCTGCTACCAAGGCAAATTAAAAAAGGCTGGAAAAAGCACGAGAAGCGCTTTTTCCAGCCCCAAAAATTAAATAACCATACTTAGCAACCAGACCGCAACCAGGCCACCGATCACTGACATCGCCATCGACCGGGTAAAGTAGGCCACAATCATTACAACCACCGCCGCCAAGATCTGTTCGACGTGGCCAAACGGCACGAATCGGTAGCCAGCGGTAGTAATAAAGACATTTTTAACGACCAGCGCCGTAAACAGGCTTACTGGCACATATTTCATCCATTCGTTAAACCATTCCGGAATCTTCCGGGTTGAGAAAAAGAGTACCGGGAAGTACCGGGGGATAAAGGCGGCCACCGCCGCTATCACAATTACAATGAGGTGATATAAAATTTTATTCTGTCCGGCATGCGCAATTAACACCGGCATATTAGTAAATAGTTGTTCCATTTGCTGTCCCCACTATTTATACTGCTGCTTATCGCCAGCTTGGAGTTGTTTCTTAGCTGCCGCAAGCTCTTTTCGCTCTTCTTGGTCTTCCACCGTCGTCCGGGTAATCTTCGGCCGGAAGATCTTGGTTAAGAACCAGTTATTCTCCGGTTTCTCACTGCGCTTCCGTACGGTATTTTCAATCAAGAATCCAACGAAAGAAGCAACTAGTGTGGCGATTATGACCCCAATGATGCTCTTCGTCAGGACCATAAAGAAAACCGCCAAAATTGCTGCTAAGATACTAATCACTAACGTCAAGTGGTTTTGGACTTGCATCACGATCATGTATAAGAACAGGGCCGTCAAGGCAAAGTCCACAATTTCCAAGTTGATTGAAATAGCACTACCGATTAGTCCCCCGACCATGTTGGCGACCGACCAGGAAATCAATGAATAGTGTTCCACCAGCAGGGCATCCTTCGGGGTCCACTTCTTATCGGTCGCAAACTTTAGGTAGTTAATAGCATAGTTTTCATCGTTCATTGAAACCGCAAAGAGCCAGATAAAGTGTTGCGATTCATTTTTGATGTACTTGGACAGACTAGAGCCCAGTAACGCATACCGCAATTCCAAGAAGAATAAGGTTGCGAAAATCGATGATAGGGGTGCGTTAATTGTCAGTAAGGAAGCCAGAATAAACTGGGCCCCTCCGGAAAAGACAACTACCGACACAATCAGGGTCATAATAAAATTAAAACCCGCCGCATGTAATAAAATCCCGCAAGCTAAACCAATTGGAATATAGCTTAGGCATAGTGGCATTGAAACCCCCAGGACTTCAAGCCACCGTGCTTTTTCTGGATTTATTTGTGCTTTTGCCACAGAATTTCCTCCAATGTTTGTCAACTCATTAATTATCAAGGCACACAATGCCTCTTAAGTCTAACATAGAATATTTTGCTTGAATATAAAAGAGCGGAAAATTTCCCAGGAAATTTTCCGCCCTATTCACTTCTGTGCCTGTATTTTCTCCGCTTGTTTAAGTGGTAAGGTCACAATAAACGCCGTTTCATCCTCGTCCGAAGTCACCCGGACAGAACCGTGGTGGAGGTCCACAATGCTCTTAACGATTGCCAGACCTAAGCCGGTTCCCCCCGTCGCCCGGGACCGTGATTCTTCGGCCCGGTAAAAACGTTCGAAGAGGTGGCCCAACGCCTTAGCTGGAATCGGGGTCCCGTCGTTAGCCACAGTTACTACGACATCGTTACCCTGCTGGCGGGCATCTACTTTGATGTAGCTGGCGCCATTGCCGTACTTAAAAGCATTAGCAACTAAGTTATTGAAGACCCGGCCCAACTTTTCCGGATCGGCTTCAATCATCAGGGGATTAGGAACCACCTTCGATGAAATTTCGATTCCCCGGTGCTGGGCTTCCAGTTCAAAGCTAGCCGTCAACTGCTCCAAAAGCTGGTTGAGGTCCACCCGCATGATGTTGACGGGGGCGCCGTGCTGTTGGACCTTCGTGTATTCAAAGAGGTCCTCCACCAGCGTCTTCATTTGCTTAGCTTTCTCGTACGCCGTATGGGTGTACTTAAGGATATCTTCTTCACTTTGGTACTGCTTGTCTTCGATTAACCCCAGGTAGCCAATAATACTTGTTAGTGGCGTTCGGAGGTCGTGACTAACGTTAGTGATTAACTCGTCCTTAGACTTTTCAATCTTTCGCTCATCATCCATTGACTTGACGGCACTATCAACCAGGGCATTAACACTGCTGATCACGTGTTGCTGGTTACCCTTTAACCGGAAGGGAATCCGGTGGTCAAGGTGACCCTGGGCAATGTAGTGCAGTTCTGCAATAATATGGTTCATCTGGTAGAGGTGGTAACGCCGCCGCAGCCGCCACCAGACGACCCACACGTCAATCACCACGAAGATCGCGATCAAGACCCGCTGGTAACTCCAAATCTGGGTCTGTAACGGGCCGATGCGTAAGGATTGCTTGATAATAAAGATCCCGTTAGTGACCCCGGGGTTTCCTTGGATCACATCCTGGATGATCATAATGATCGCCATGTTTAACAGAACCAAGAGGATAACGGTGACGACCCCTTCAAAGATTAATGAACTTTTTTCCCGTCCCGTTAACTTCACAATTTCCCCTCCTGGTGGTTAATACTAGTGGCTTTCGACCTTGTAGCCTACGCCCCAAACGGTTTGAATGACCTTCTCACCGTTAGTGGCTTCTTCAATCTTATCCCGCAAGTGGCTCACGTGTACCATGACCGTCTTGGCAGAGACCACGCTCTCTTGTTGCCAAACCCGCTCAAAGATATCATCAGCCGAGAAAACCCGGTTGGGGTGGCTAGCCAGCAGGTAGAGGATCCCAAATTCGAGCGCCGTTAACTGAATTACGTCGCCATTGATGGTCTTAACCTCATGGGAGTCCTTGTTAATAATTAGCGGGCCCACGTTTAAGACATCCGGTTGGTCATTAGTGACTTCCCCTTGGGTCCGCCGCAGCAGTGACTTGACCCGGGCCATGACCTCGAGTGGATTAAACGGCTTCGTCACGTAGTCATCGGCCCCCGAAATCAGCCCCTGGATCTTGTCCATATCAGCGGTCTTAGCGGACAGGACCAGGATCGGGATGTCAGAATCTTTACGCACCTGCTTAATTACTTGCATCCCATCCATCTCGGGCATCATCAGATCCAAGATGACCAGGCTAATGTCCGGGTTAGTATTGAGCTTAGTCAATGCTTCCTTGCCGTTATACGCGGACAGTGGCTCATAGCCTTCGTTCCGGATGTAAATCTCCAGTAGTTGCACAATCTCTTTATCATCATCAACAACTAAAATCTTCATGATCTGGCCACTCCTTATTATTCGAATAATACTCTAATACACAATTATAACGGGCTGGTGGCAAGAAAGCGTAAATTAGCCACCGCCTTAAGAAAACCTTAGGCAAGCGCCAATTAATCTTCAGCGTCCAGGTTAGTAGTCGTCAACCCCAGGCCCTTACGCAAGACGTTAGAAATCCGCTGCTGTTCATCCTTAGGCACGACTTCAAAGGCTTGACCATCATCTTCTTCACCCCTGCCCTGGGCATGGTCTTGGGTAATGTTCTTAGTCGCCCCCCGGTAGTGACGGGCCAACTGGAGCATGTTGTCAAAGGTCAGGTCGGTCTTAGAATTATGCGAAATTGAACGGAGGAACTGCTGGTTTAACACGGTCTTGTAGGAGACCGACTTCTTCAAGAGGGCCTTAATGACCAGCTTTTGCCGCTGCTGGCGACCATAGTCACCTTGGGGATCGTCATAACGCATCCGGCTAAACTTCAGCGCCTCGGCCCCGGTTAGGTGGTAAGTCTTACCCTTTTCAAAGTGACTGCCTTCGTAATCAAAGGTCAAAGGTGAGGTAACATTCACCCCACCGACCTGGTTGATTGCTTTCTTTAAGCCCCTCATGTTAACAAGGACGTAGTAGTCGATCGGGATGTTAAAGTGCTTTTGCAAAACATTGATCGTTTCCTTGACCCCACCATACGTGTAAGCCGCGTTAATCTTGGCGGGTGAATCATCCGGGTAGCCTGGCAGGTTAACCTTCATGTCCCGGGGGATACTAACCAGGGTAGTCTTCTTAGTCTGGGGGTTGATAGTCATAATCATGACCGTATCAGTCCGCCCCTTGTAAGACCGCCCCAGGGCCCCAGTATCGGTACCCAGTAGCAGAATTGAAACTGGTCGCCGCTGGTCAAGCACCTTTTGGGCATTTCGCTGGTGGGTTGCCCCTGACGAGTCAAACATGTTATTAGTCGTGACCTTCACGTTGCGCCAGGCCATGAAGGCATAGATTCCCGCAACGACCGCAATTATTAATACAATAATTCCGAAGATCTTCCAGCCCCGGTGACAACGCGGTCCCCGGTCATTACGCTGGCGGTACTCACTCCGTTTTTCGAGCGGTTCCTGATTATTCATAATTACTCTCCCCATCAAAATACAGTTTCAACCTTGATTGTACCAGTTTTGACGCTGTTTCGCGAACTATGATTGGAAAATAAAAAAGCCACCAAAGCTCGGTAATACCGAACCTTGGTGGCCAAGGGGATGCATAAATAACGGTAGTCACGCATCCCAAATTGCATAATTATTACTTGTAATTAGGAGCGGCACGGGTGATTTGCACATCATGAGGGTGTGATTCCCGCAAGCCGGCGTTCGTGATCTGAACAAATTGGGCCTTTTCAATCAGGGTTGGGATATCTGGTGCACCAACGTAGCCCATCCCGGAACGCAGACCACCGTCAATTTGGAAGACGATGTCGGAAACGTCCCCCTTGTATTCAACCCGGGCTTCGATCCCTTCTGGAACCAGCTTATTAGCTTCGTTAACGCCGCCCTGGAAGTAACGGTCAGACGAGCCGTGTGCTTGGGCCATTGCACCAACGGAGCCCATCCCCCGGTAAGCCTTGTACTTCTTGCCGTTGTCCTCGAAGACTTCCCCTGGTGCCTCGGTCGTCCCGGACAACATGCTACCTAGCATTACGGCGTTACCACCAGCGGCCAGGGCCTTGACAACATCACCAGAATACTTGATCCCACCATCAGCAATGATTGGCTTGTGGTATTCACGAGCCACGGAAGCAGCATCATAGATCGCCGTAATCTGTGGTACCCCCACACCGGCAACTACCCGGGTCGTACAAATTGAGCCAGGGCCGATGCCAACCTTAACAACATCAACGCCGGCATCGTAAAGGGCCTTGGTGGCTTCACCGGTGGCTACGTTTCCAGCAATTAAGGTAACGTCTGGGAAGTGGTCCCTAATTTCCTTGATCTTCCGCAAAACCCCCGCGGAGTGACCGTGTGCAGTATCAATCACAATGGCATCGGCGCCAGCCTTGAGGAGGGCTTCGGCACGTTCAAAGGTGTCACTCGTCACACCAACTGCCGCCGCACAGAGCAGACGGTTTTGGTCATCGACCGCCGCCTTAGTGGCGTTAGCCGGTACCACCACGCTCTTCACGTTAGCCACTTCACCGGCCTGGGCCTGGATTGACATGTTCTTGTGAACAACTCCCAATCCCCCTTGGAGGGCCATGGCGATGGCCATTGGCCCTTCAGTAACGGTATCCATCCCGGCACTGATCAACGGAATGTTGAGCTTAATGTTTTTAGCGAGGCGGGTACTCAGGTTAACCTCGTTTGGTAAAACGTGACTTTCAGCAGGAATCAGTAAAACATCATCAAAAGTTAAGCCTTTTTTGGTAAACTTGGTGTCCCAATTTGACATTGATCATACACACTCCTTAATTTTGTTAGGTCAATGCTACTCGGATTTACCAACAAAATCAAGAAAAAAGTTAATATTTTTGGGTATAATCCAGTAAATTGTTCGCACTTTCCTGGTCAACCACCAGCGTATTCGCGTAACCAGCGGTCAAAACCCCATTAATTGCCGGAACCTTCGCCACGTTGGCCGCCACGAGGATGCTATGCTTTTTCTTCTTTAATTCTGGTAACCTAATCCCAATCGTCCGCCGGTTAATCTGCTGGTCAACAATCCGTCCACGGTCATCAATAAACCGGGAAAACACGTCCCCAACCGCCTCTTTTTGGAGGGTGTGCTGCTCTTGTTCGGTAAAGTAGCCCAGGTGAAATAGCATTGCCGAATCACGAACGGTCCCAACGGTAAAGACGGCAATATCGGCTTGCCGACCGAGCTTAAGGATGTACTTGATGTGGGTGTCATTGGCAACCAGCTCCTGGGTCTTGGCGTGATCGAAAATCACCGGCACTGGCAGGTACTGGGGCAGGGTGTTAAAGGCAGTTGCAAAGGTGTTAACCGTTTCAAACGCGTAGTTTCTGGTCTCACTGTTGGCCATACTCCCCTTCATTTGGACAACCTGTACCCCAGAAACATCCTTGGGAGCAATATTGCGGGCAACCGCGTAAACGGTCCGTCCCCAGCCCAGACCAACAATATCGTTGTCCTTGACGATTCCTTCGATGAAGTGTGCGCCAGCTGCCCCCACTTCCTTTAAGGGGTCATCCTTTCCCGGAACAATGATAATCTCCTTGAGGGCCGGGTACTTGGCGAGCAGGTCTGCCCGTAGTTGGTTTAAGGGGGCTAGGGGATTGTTGATCTTGATCGTTACTAACCCCTGTTCCCGACCAAACTGCAGCAACCGCGAAACCGTCGCCCGGGAGATGCCTAGTTCCGTTGCGATGTCTTGCTGGTTAAAACCATCCCGGTAATACAGGGTTGCTACCTTAAGGGCCTGGCTGATCTTTTTATTAGTATCGCTTTCCATCCATGCTCCTCCTTTACCAAAATAAGGGTCTGCACAGAAAGCTTTCTGCAACAGGCCCTTATTGTAATTCATTTTGTGCGGACGTCGCGTTTTTACGACCTATTATATACCATTACTTGCCAGCAATTGCCGTTTCCAGCGAAATGTTGATCATATCGTTGAAGGTCTTTTCCCGTTCTTCGGCCGTCGTCTTTTCTTCGCCAAAGATCAGGTCACTAACGGTCAGAACAGACAGTGCCCGGAAGTGGAGCTTGGCCGCCAGGAGGTAAAGCCCTGCTGATTCCATTTCCGTCCCTAAGATGCCGTAGTCACGAAGCTTAGTCATGTCTAACTCATCGTTGTAGAAACGGTCAGCAGCAAAGATATCCCCCACCTTAGTGTCGATATTTAACTTCTCGGCAACGTGGTAGGCAGTATCAAGGAGCTTAAAGTCCGCCAACGGGGCGTAGTGGAAACCAGGACCAAAGGTGTTCATCGTTACTGCTGAGTCCGTCGATGAACCCTGGGCCAGGATAACATCTCGCAGGTGAACGTCAGGAGCAATTCCACCACAAGAGCCAACCCGGATAATGGTCTTGACCCCAAACTCCCGTACTAATTCGTTGATATAAATGGACATTGAAGGGATCCCCATTCCCGACCCCTGGACGGATACCCGGTGACCCTTGTATTCACCAGTGTAGCCAAAGGCGTTTCGAACGGAATTAACCTGCTTAACATTTTCCAAGAAGTTTTCCGCAATGTACTTTGCCCGTAGTGGGTCACCTGGCAACAATACTACGTCTGCGTAATCACCCTTGTGGGCACCAATATGTGTACTCATATGTCTGTTCCTCCTCAGTTATTTAATGATTTCGTGAATCAATTGTGGCTTTTCATAATGGTCGCTGATGGCGATGCTTTCGTCCAGCAACTTTTCAACTGCCGGGATTTTCTGCTGGTTGCTATAAATCGTCAACAGGGGGTCGCCCGCCTTAACCCGGTCACCAAGCTTATGGTGAAGCTCAATCCCCACACTGTAGTCCAGTTGGTCATCAGCTTGCTGGCGACCACCGCCGAGCAACATGCTAGCCGTTCCGACTTCATCGGCTGATAGCTTACTCAAGATCCCATCACGCTTGGCCCGGTACGGAATTTGGTACTTAGCCTGCGGCATCACGGTGTAATCGTCAATTACCCGGGGGTCACCACCCTGGGCAACCACCATTGCCTTAAAGCGGTCCAGAGCAGTGCCATCTGCGATCGTTTGTTCTAGTAATTGTCGCGCTTCTGCTGGCGTTTGGGCCTTGCCCCCCATTACCACCATGTGGCTACCAAGGGTCAAGACAAGCTCGGTCAAGTCCGCGGGGCCCTTACCCTTAAGGACGTCAATCGATTCCTCGATTTCCAGCGAATTACCAACCTTGTTACCAAGGGGCTGGTTCATATCGGAAATCACGGCCATGCACTGAAGACCCGCTTGCTTGCCAATGTTAACCAGGGCATGAGCTAAGTCACGAGACTGGTCTAAGGTCTTCATAAAGGCGCCCGCCCCAGTCTTAACGTCAATTACCAATGCATCGGTACCAGAGGCAATCTTCTTACTCATAATTGAACTGGCAATCAACGGGATCGAATCAACTGTATCGGTAACGTCGCGCAGGCCGTAAATCTTCTTGTCCGCCGGGGCCACTTCCCCGGTTGCCCCGACAATTGCCAACTTCTCTTTAGCAACCTGGTCAATAAAATCTTCTTCACTGATCTCAACTTTAAAGCCTGGAATGGCCTCAAGCTTGTCCAGCGTTCCACCAGTGTGGCCGAGGCCCCGTCCGGAAATCATCGGGACGGGAATCCCCGTCGCCGCAACCATCGCCGCGAGTGGCAAACTAACCTTATCGCCAACACCGCCAGTGGAGTGTTTATCAACCTTGATCCCCGGAATCCGGCTTAAGTCAAGGTGCTCACCTGAGTTCATCATCTTCATTGTTAGACTCGTCTGCTCTTGACTCGTCATCCCCTGGAAGTAGATGGCCATCAGAAGTGCACTCACCTGATAGTCAGGGATGGAACCGTCAACCACCCCATCCACAAAAAACTGGAGTTGGTCATCGGTTAAGGTCTGGCCGTTTCTTTTGGCGTCAATTACGTCTACCATCCGCATTGTTAGCGCCCCTTTCTTATTTGCTCATCCTAGTCGTTGCTAATTTCTTTGTAGAAGCTGGTTCCCCGGACGGCATCCACGTTGAAGTTTTCCAGGATTGTGGCCCCCAGGTCGGAGAAGGTCTTCCGTAGCCCTAGTGACTGGTTCGACTTGTTCATCGATGGTGAGTAAACCAGCAATGGCACATTTTCACGGGTGTGGTCAGTCCCCCGGAAACCAGGGTCGTTCCCGTGGTCCGCCGTGATCATCAGTAAGTCGTCCGGCTTCATTTCCTTTAAAACCGTGCCGAGCCGCTTATCAAAGTCCATCAGTGCTTGACCAAAGCCCTTGGGGTTACGCCGGTGACCGTACATGGCGTCGAAGTCCACCAGGTTGGTGAAGCAGAATCCAGTAAAGTCTTGCTTCATCACTTCATCAACGTGATCCATCCCGTCCATGTTGCTCTCGTTGTGGTAGCCCTTGTCAATTCCTTGGCCGGAGAAGATATCATTGATCTTCCCAACACCAATTACGTCGTAGCCGGCCTCGCGAAGGCGGTCCATATCAGTCTTGCCAATTGGCTTCAGGCTGAAGTCATGGCGGTTAGCGGTCCGGGTAAAGTGGTCCTTATCGGGACCAACGTATGGGCGGGCAATGATCCGGCCCACCGTGTATTCAGGGCCGTTTACCAGGGTCCGGGCGTATTCACAAATCTTGTAGAGTTCCTTAACTGGAATAACATCTTCGTGGGCCGCAATCTGCATTACGGAGTCACCAGACGTGTAGAGGATCAGCTCGCCGGTCTTCATTTGCCGTTCACCATAATCGTGGATAACTTCGGTCCCGGAGTATGGCTTGTTAACAATTACCTTACGGCCAGAGAACTTCTCTAGCTTATCAACGATTTCTTGCGGGAAACCGTTGGGGAAGGTTGATAATGGCTTTTTAACGGGTAAGCCCATCATTTCCCAGTGGCCGTCCATGCTGTCCTTACCGGCAGAAATTTCTTCCATCTTGCCGTAGTCCCCGATAGCTGGGTCCGCAACCGGTACCCCGTCAATCGGTGTCTCCCGGAGGTTACTAATCCCGAGCTTGCCCAGGTTCGGCAGTGCTAGCTTGCCCTTATAGTACTCACCCACGTGGCCTAAAGTATCTGAACCAACATCATCAAACTTATCGGCGTCATGAGCGGCACCAGTACCAACTGAGTCCATTACAATAACAAATACACGTTTATATGACATCTTGACCCCTCCAGTATGTTAGTTAAGGTTGACTACATTCAAAACTAGTCTTGTTGAGCAGCTTCTTCCAAAATCTTAACGGATGCGGAAACCCCAAGACGGTTGGCACCAGCTTCAATCATGTCGTAGGCTTCTTGCAGGCTGTGAATACCACCAGCAGCCTTGATCTTAAAGTCTGGGCCTACGGCTTCCCGCATCAGTTTAACGTCTTCGGCCTTGGCACCAGAAGTTGAAAAACCAGTGGACGTCTTAACAAAGTCGGCGCCACCCTTAACGGTCAGCTTTGAAGCCCGGGTCTTTTCCTCGTCCGTCAACAGGCAGTTTTCAATGATGACCTTTAAGAGCTTGCCCTTTTCATGAGTTGCCTCCGCAACGGCCCGAATGTCATCTTCAACGGCTTGGTCATTGCCACCCTTCAATTCACCGATATTGATTACCATGTCGATTTCGTCGGCCCCATCAGCGATTGCTTGCTTAGTCTCAAATACCTTGCTGGCCGTGGAAGTTGCCCCGAGAGGGAAGCCAATAACGGTACAAGTATTAACGTCGGTGCCCTCAAGGCCGTCGTGAACCCGTTTAACCCAGTATGGGTTGATGCATACTGACGCGGTGTTGTACTTACGGGCTTCTTCAATCGTCTTATCAATCATTGCGGCGGTTGCTTCTGGCTTGAGCATCGTGTGGTCCATGTACTTAGCTAATTGTGCTTGTGTCAACTTCATAGTTTAATCTCCTCTTTCGTTATGAATTCGCTTTCATCTGATTACGTGTATAGTTTAACAAGTATTTGAAATAATGTCCACAGTTTTCTCGAACATTTTCTCAATATTTTAAAACGGTTTACGTTCGAAGGACCGTCCTGCCTGGCACGAACGAATTGCTAAACAAAACCTTAAGTTTAAAACAATTAAAGGGACCCGCTTCACGAGTCCCTTTATCATAGTTAAAATGCTATAGCGCAGTCATTTACCGCCGGCGCCGGTTGCCTCCACCATATACACCGGAAACATGGTACTTGTTTCGGAAGTACATATCACCACCAAAGGCAATCAAACCAAAGATGATGTAAACCCAAGCATTCAAGCGTGGGTTGATGACGTTCGGCAGCCAGCTGGCCATCATGTAGATTCCTAGCCATACGACCAGGCCGATAACCAGGATCAGGATCCGGACCGCCATCGGCCGAGCCTGTTTCTTATTGACCGGTTGCAGCTGGAGCATGATGTAGCTAAATAATACCCCACCAATTACGGCGACCAAGACAATCGCCGTAATCCCAGAGCTACCGTACTGCTTGGTCTTCAAGATTTCTGGCGACAGCAGGAACATGATCCCGTACATGAAGGTAAAGATACTAAAGAAGATCAAACTATTGTCTACTGACAACAACTTCATTGACCGCTGGGTTGTTGCCTGCGGGTCTGCGGGTTGGGGGTTCTTTAATTCCTTCGCGTACTCAGTTGGCGTACCAAAGAGGCTCTTAGCCGTTTGCCCCTTCTTTTGCCCCGCCAGCAGTTTATCAATGGTCTCCTTGATCATCGCTGGTTGCTTGTCCTTAGCAACCCCCTGCCGGTTTAGTTGCTTGTTTAATTGGTAAACGAATTCCTCGTTTTTCCGGGTTAAGCCATAGTTTGAGAACGCACTCCCCTTTTCCTGGCGTTGTTCTTTTTCACGTTGCTTTTGCCGTTGGCCAGCCTGTGCGTTGCGTGGTTGTTCTTCACTCAATGTGAAACTCCTCTCTTATTTCACTAAGGTCTGTTTGCCAGCTCACTGCACTGGCAGCCTGATACATTAAACGTTGAAACGGAATTCAACGATGTCACCGTCTTGCATTACGTAATCCTTACCTTCCAAGCGGAGCTTACCAGCTTCCTTGACGGCGGCTTCCGACCCTAACTGGTCAAGGTCTTCAAAGCTCATTACTTCTGCCCGGATAAAGCCCCGTTCAAAGTCGGAGTGGATAATCCCAGCAGCTTGTGGTGCCTTGGTCCCCTTCCGGTAAGTCCAGGCCCGGGTTTCTGGTCCCCCAGCAGTAAAGAAGGTTTCCAGACCCAAGAGCTTGTAGGCCGCACGAATCAACCGGTTGAGCCCCGGTTCCTTGACACCTTCCATTTCCAGGAAGTCGGCCTTGTCGGCGTCATCCATTTCCGCAATTTGCTCTTCGGCAGCGGCAGCAACACCGATCACTTCACCATCGCCCTTAACGTGTTCCTTAATCGCGTCCATGTACTTGTTGCCATCAGGGTCAGCCATGTCGTCTTCCGCAATGTTAGCAACGTAAAGCACCGGCTTGCTGGTTAAGAGGAAGAGCCCCTTGACGATCTTCATTTCATCATCACTGAAGTCGATTGAGCGGACGCTCTTACCGTCTTCGAGCACCGGCTTGATCTTATTTAAAACTGCCAGTTCGGCCAGGGCATCCTTATCACGGCCCTTAGCTGCCCGTTGAACCTTTGCCAGACGCTTGTTAACCGCGTCCAAGTCCGCCATCACTAATTCTAGGTTAATGGTGTCAATGTCTTCGATCGGGTCAACCTTACCGGAAACACTCGTGATGTCATTATCGTCAAAGGCCCGGACAACGTGAACAATCGCGTCCGTTTGCCGAATGTTTTCCAAGAACTTGTTACCAAGCCCTTCACCCTTGCTGGCCCCCTTAACGATCCCGGCAATATCGGTAAATTCGAAGGTGGTCGGTACTATCTTCTTGGCAGGGATCAACTCTTGGATCCGGTCCAGGCGCTTGTCGGGAACTTCCACCATTCCCACGTTCGGGTCGATCGTGGCAAATGGGTAGTTAGCCATCTCCGCTCCCGCCTTGGTAATTGCGTTAAACAGCGTTGACTTACCAACGTTTGGCAAGCCGACAATTCCTGCAGTTAATGACATGAATCTTTCACTTTCCTTTTTTGAAATTTTGCTAAAATAATGAACAACTAATTATTAGTTTGCCGTCGGTGCTTTTTCAAGGACTTTCTTAAAACCCTTGTCGAATTTTTGCCGGGTCATCATTACAACGTGGCCACACCCCTGGCATTGAATCTTAATATCAGCACCCACCCGGGTGATCAACCAGCGGTTAGTTCCACAGGGGTGTGCCTTTTTCATCAAAACTACATCGCCCTTATCATAAGCTGCCATGGTACTCCCTCCTAGTCTAATGTGATGTCCAATAGTTCTAAAATCCGTGTGAGGTCATCGTTGGACGTGTACGGAATCTCAATTTTCCCGGTCCCCCGTTTCCGGCTCTGGGCAACTGATACCTTTGTGCCAAACTTGCTTTGCAGCTGGGATTCCGCCTCCCGGATATAAACCGGCTTGCGAGTCCCCCGCCGGGCCGCCTTCTTTTTCGCCGTGCCGTTCATCTGCGCCACGACCTGTTCGAGCTGCCGGACAGTTAGGTTATCCGCCATTGCCCGTTTCGCAAGGGCAACGAGCTTCTTCTTATCCTTTAAACCGAGGATTGTTCGGGCCTGCCCCATTGATAGTTGCCCATCGTTAAGAGCATCCTTGATTAACTTCGGCAAGCCCAATAGACGCAAGTAGTTAGCGATGTAAGGCCGGCTCTTACCCAACCGGTTGGCCACCTGGGCCTGGGTTAGGGAAAGCTTATCCATCAGCGTTTGGTAGGCCTGGGCCTCTTCCAGTGGCGTCAGGTCCTCCCGTTGTAGGTTTTCCAAAACGGCTACTTCCATCATCTGTTCATCGCTCATGTTACGAACAATTGCGGGAATCGTGGCCTGCTTAGCCAGCTTTGAAGCCCGGAACCGCCGCTCACCGGCAATTAACTCGTAACGTTCGATTGCCGGGTCCGGCTGCCGCAAGATGACCGGCTGGAATACGCCACTTTCTTCGATTGACTTGGCTAGTTCCTTTAACGCCGCCTGGTCAAATGTGCGCCGCGGCTGGTAGGGGTTCGGCCGAATCAGTGTCAACTTAACATCCTGCACCGTCTCGCCAGCAGCTGGTTCTGCAATGGTGTTTTCCTCAAACAGGGCTTCGATTCCCCGGCCCAGGCCACCTTTTTTACGCTTTGCCATTATTAGCCAACACTTCCTTTGCTAGTTCCTTGTATACCCGTGCACCTGTCGACCGTTGATCATAGTCGATGATTGCGAGGCCATGACTGGGGGCCTCTGACAACCGCACGTTGCGGGGGATCACCGTCTGATAAACCTGGTCGCCAAAGAACTTCTTCACTTCGGCATTAACCTGCTGGCCCAGGTTCGTCCGCTTATCGTACATCGTCAAGAGGACACCCTCGATTTTCAAGTTCGGGTTGAAGTGCTTTTGAACTAACTTAATCGTGTTAAGCAGCTGACTCAGCCCTTCCAGGGCGTAGTATTCGCTTTGCACCGGGATTAAGATCGAATTGCAGGCGGTAAAAGCATTGATCGTCAGCAATCCTAGCGATGGCGGGCAGTCAATTAGGATAAAATCATACTGGTCCTTCACATCACCAAAGGCGTCCTTCAAGCGGGTCTCCCGGGCCATTAAATTCGTCAATTCGACCTCCGCACCGGAAAGGGCGATTGTCGTTGGTGCAATATCAAGGCCGGGGTGACTTGAATGGCGGATCACATTCTTTAACGGCTCGTCATTAATCAAGACGTCATAGACGCTCTTTTCAATCTCACGTTTCTCGACTCCTAACCCGCTGGTCGCATTGCCTTGCGGGTCAAGGTCAATTAATAAGACGTGTTGACCCTGGTCAGCTAAGCAGGCCCCCAGGTTAACGCTGGTCGTGGTCTTTCCGACCCCACCCTTTTGGTTAGCTAATGCAATTACTGAACCCATTGATGTGCCTCCTACTGTTTCTTCGGAATTTCAATTACTAATTGGTAAACCTGGTCGTTATCGTTCTCCGTGGTGGTAACGGTAAAGCCGCTGTCGGTCGCTAACTTGATCGACTTTTTAATCGTGTTTAGCGCCAACCGGGCATCATTAATCTGCTTAGCGGGTTTAGCCTTGGTACGGCGCTTCTTGCCCTTCTTAGCCTTTGGTTGGGAAGCCGGCGTTGGCGTTGGCGTCGTCATGGCCAGTTCGGCCTCGGGGGCAATTGCTGACAGTTCCCGTTTTCGGGCGGCCGCCTTTTGCTTTGCTACTTCCGATGGTAGTGGCCGGCCAAGTTCCTTTGCCACCTCATCTTCCGTTTGTCGAACCGTCAACCGGTTATTTACAACCTTCATCAGCATGTCCCGCTGCTGCTTCTCATCGAGGTCTAACATCGCCCGACCATGCCGCTCGGAAATCCGGTGGTCAAGGATCGCCGTTTGGACCGGCTTAATTAGCTTGAGCAGGCGCAACTTGTTTGCCACAAAGGACTGGCTCTTCCCCATTCCTTTCGCTAGCGTTGCCTGAGTTAAGTGGTTGAGGTCCATTAACCGCTGGTAGGCCTGAGCTTCTTCAACCGGGCTTAGTTGCGACCGCTGCAAGTTTTCAACCAGGGCCAGTGAAGCCGCCTCATGGTCACTCATCTTTTCGATGATTGCTGGCGCCGTCTCCCACTTCAGGAGCTTCATTGCCCGGAAGCGCCGTTCACCGGCAATAATTTCGTACTTAGCCGCTTCGTATTCACGCAGGACAATTGGCTGGAGCAGGCCGTGTTCGTCAATCGTCTGGGCTAATTCTTGGATTCCATCCTTATCAAAAACCTGGCGTGGTTGGTAGCGGTTGGGCACGATTTGGTCGAGCTTAACATCCACTACCTTCTTCTTTGCGTCATTACTTTCACTTTTGCCAAAGTTAAATAATGAAAAAGCCATTACTCATCCTCCTCACTACCGAAGTGGCTTCTTATTTGGCACTCCCGGCCGCCGTGGGTACTTCTTCGGGGTTGCCGCTACTTTATCAATTATTACAATCTTTCGTTGTTCATCAGTGCCAGGTAATGTCAAGGCAACCTCTTTTTGGACCTGTCCACCGAGCTTGACGATTGCTCCCTTGGCCGCCGCCAGCTCATCATCTGCGGCACTAGCCTTATAAGCCACCAGTTCACCACCGACCTTTGCCGCTGGCAAGCATAACTCACTTAAAACACTTAGCCGGGCCACCGCACGGGCGGTAACAACGTCATATTGCTCCCGGTGAATAGACTGCTTGGCAGAAAACGTCTCGGCCCGATCATGGATCAAGGTCACGTCAGTCAACCCAAGCTTGTTAACCAATTCCTTTAAGAAGTTAATCCGCTTATTAAGTGAATCAACAATCGTTACCTTTAACTGGGGAAAGGCAATCTTTAACGGTAGTGACGGAAAGCCGGCACCAGCGCCAATGTCACACAGGTGCAGCGGGACAGTCTGTAAACGGGGCGCAGCGAAGGCCCCCGTTAGTGAATCGTAGAAGTGTTTTAAGTACACATCATTTTCTTCTGTTATCCGGGTTAAGTTAACCTGCCGGTTGGTAGCTACTAACAAGTGGTAGTAGTCCGCAAACTGCCGCATTTGATAAGCGGTGAGGTTAATCCCGTGGTCAGCGAGTGTTTGTTGAAATTGTTCTGGATTCATTAAATAAACGCTCCTTTTCGTGAAACATTTATGTTTCACGTACCCTTATACTGTAACCTAAATCGGCGCACCTTTCAACCAGCAGGTCTGGGTAATTAGAAATAATTTCCCGGGAAATTATCTTTCTAAAATAAAAGGGGCGTGGGGAAGAGCGTAACAGAACTGCTTGCTAGTTCGTTTTGCGAAGCGAAGCAAGCCTGGGACGCAGCTAGCCTTTAAAAAGCACCAAGGAGCTCTCGCAATTCGGAAAATCCGAATGCTAGAGCCCCTTGGTGTACTGCCCTGTAACATTTTCCCTTTATGGGGAAGTTATATCACAGTCCTCTCCACAGGTGGTGTGAATTAGTTCATCTTGCTAACTTCGTCTAAGAACCACTGGTTAAAGTAGTTCGCGTCAATGTCTAAGCAAACATCCGCGTTGGTCTTACCGTCATGGTAGGCACCCCGGATATCCGCAACCGTCGCCCCAATGGCTGGACCAGCAGTTTGAACATCAACCCACATCTTCTTGGTCGTAAATGCTTCAGGGTGGAGCAAGTAGAAGATCGTGTTAACATCGTGCATTGGCCGACCTTCGTCAGAGCCATCATTGTAGTGGGTAATCAAGGCGTGGAGCATTTCCCCAGTCTTATTCATTTGGCCCAACTTTTCAATGGTGTCCTTAGTCAGTAGGGCCTTCAGGGTAACATCGAGGCCAACCATTACGATCGGAATACCAGAGTTATACATAATCCGAGCAGCGTCGGGGTCAGTAAAGACATTGAATTCTGCAGCACTCGTCATGTTACCGCCGGAAACGGAGCCACCCATGGCAACGATCTTCTTGATGTGGCTCTTTACTTCTGGGTATTCGCTAAACAGCAAAGCGATGTTGGTATAAGAGCCGGTTGGTACTAAGATGACCTCATCTTCAGCCATGATAGTATCGTGAAGGGCTTCAACCGCCGTCTTATCAATTGGCTTGCCGTAGTCGTTGCCAAAGTCATAGCCAGGCATTCCTGATTCACCGTGAATCCGGGCGGCATCTTCGAATGGCTTGATCAATGGTTGTTCAGCGCCGGCAGCAACTGGAATATCCTTACTAAAGAAGTGAATGATCTTCAATGCGTTTGCCGTCGTCTTGTCAACCGTTACGTTCCCCGCAACCGCCGTTACTAGCTTCAGATCAATGGCCGGGTCGTTGATTGCCATCGTCAATGCTGCAGCGTCGTCAATGCCTGGGTCAGTATCCATAATAATTTTAGTCGTCATACCTATTTCCTCCTATATGAAATGCAAGCGTTTTCTGATTTAGGGCTAAAAAAAGCAGCCCGGAAGCTGCTTTTTAGTTTTTACCAAACGAACAGGCCAACAAAGGCAGCTGATAAGAGTGATACTAAGATACCAGACAACAGCAGGTAACCAATGTTTGAGGCGATGTAGTCGTTATCTTCCTTGTTAGCCAAGCCCTTGAAGGCACCGATGATCATACCAAGGGTACCAAAGTTGGCGAAGGAGGTAACGAAGACAGTCAAGACGGCCTTCAAGTGTTCTGGGTAGTGGGCGATGTCCGCCGTAACCTTACCCATAACAACGAATTCGTTAGTAACTAACTTCATGCCCATGTTTTGGGCCAGGTCCCAAGCTTGGTTGACTGGCAGACCCAGTAACCAGGAGAATGGGAACATGATGACACCAAGGATACTTTCCAGTGACAGTGGCTTCCAGAACAATGCCAGAACCTTGTCGATCAAAGCAGCCAAGGCAACGAAGGCAACAACGTTAGCAACGATGATCAAGATCAGCTTACCAGCGCCCAGGATGGAGTCACCCAAGAAGCTGAAGAATGGTTCCTTCTTACCGTTGTCAGTTGCACCAACCTTTTCGATGGTGTCTTCTTCTGCAGAAATGCTGACTGGGTTCAACATACTAGTAGCAATCAATGCGTTAATAATGTTGATTGGGACCGCGGTCAAGATGTATTGACCTGGCATCATTTCGATGTAGGCACCCAGAATTGAAGCAGTAACACAAGACATTGACATCATGGCCAAGGTCAAGTTACGTTCCTTGCCCATCTTACGAATTTGCATACCGGAAACAGCCAAAACTTCGGTGTTACCTAAGAACATCATTTCAACAGCGAAGAATGATTCGAACTTAGGTTGACCAGTGATGTAGGAAAGTCCACGTCCGATCCACTTGATGATCCATGGCAAAAAGCCAATGTAAGTCAAGATATCGAACAATGGAACAATCATCAGGATTGGCATCAGTGCAGAACAAATGAAGTTCAAGTTCTTAACGTTGTACCAATCACCTAATGCAAAGACAGTCCCCTTTGCTGATACGTCAACAATCCAAACGAATCCATCAGCAGCGGCCTTAACACCGGCCCGCCCGGCTGAAGAACCAGTCAGGAACCATGCCAAAATCAAGTTCAGCACGACCATGATGGCAACCGTCTTCCAATTGATGGCTTTGCGGTTCTTAGAGAACAGCCAACCAATCGCTAGGAAAACAATCAAACCTAGAATATTGATTGCAAGATACATGGTTGTAATACACCCCTTATAAAAAAATCCATGCAATAAACACCGTTGTCTGCGCTACTAAAATTGATAATTAATAATTGCTTTGTTCGGTAAGACAACTTTACGTTCTAAGAATATCCTACTTCGTCACTTGTGTAAAGGCTTAAATAATTCAAAGATTGTGAAATGATAGCCCTTTAATTACGGCGGTGGCTATTAAAACGGTTTACGTCCGGCGATGATGAAACGTTTTACTTATCAGGTAAGCGTTCACAAACTTTTTAAACTTTTTTGCAAGCGCTCACCTTGTGCATGAAATACGTTATTGAGCTGGTGGTTAAAAAGGCAAACAGTACGGATAACTATGCAGCCATGTAGCATAAGAAAGACCTTCACTATTCGGATTTCCCCGAATGGTGAAGACCGCGTTGTGCTTGTGGGGGTGGCCATCGGTTACCCCCATTGTGCCCCTGCCAAGGACCATTAGTATAAGCCCGTTTCTCTAGAAAAACAAAAAGCGGAGACAAATTAATGTCTCCGTGCTTCCCATGAAGGGGTAACGACTGCACTTAATTTAATTAAGGTTCGTTGGTAACGTGCCCTTATATCCGTTCTTCCGCCAAGGATGAAGAACTAAAGCTTAATCATTTAAGGTTGTAGATATGGCCACTAATTTTTAGCTAACATACTTTTCAAGGAAACTAAAGCGTTTCATGTGGAGTGGGATGTCGTTAATTATCGTGTTATTAATTAACTAGCTTCAAAGTAGTTTATTATGAGAAGATGTTCGTTCAAAATCAGCCATTACCTCTTCACATCTTCAGTATAGTTCATCCCCCACCAAGGGTCAAACAAACCGCGTCGCGACAACGTTGAAACCGATTTTACAAGTTAGACGAACGGCCAAAATTAACCGGATAGAAAATCAGTTTTCGGACTCTTTTAAGCAGAATGATTAATATATAATGAGAAAAAACTTTTAATTCTTTTTTCCCTTCTGCGTGTAGTTGAATCCCCATGCCAATAAGGCAAAGATCACAATTGACACAATGAGTGGTACCCGGGTGGCGTCAACAAATAAGAGAATAACCAAGACACCAAAGAAAAAGGCAATCGTTAACCAGCTGGTTATTGGGTAGCCAGGCATCTTAAAGTGTTTAATTCCCGCGGGGTGGGCCTGGCGGAACTTAATGTGGGCAAACATGATGATTAACCAAGTAAAGACAAAAGTAATCGTCGACACCCCTGCAATCACGTTAAAGAAGCCCGCGGGTATAATGTAGTTCAACACCACCGTAATAAAGAGGATTAACGTCGAAAAAGTTAACGCCCGATTAGGCACCGCCTGGAGACTCAATTCCTTAAACCGGGCCGGTGCGTTACCACTTGCTGCTAAGGCATACAGCGACCGACTTGTGCTAAAGATAGCACTGTTGGTGGCCGACATTGCCGCTGTCAAAACGACAAAGTTTAAAATTCCCGCCGCCCCAGGAATGCCAATCGCCACAAACACCTGAACGAAGGGGCTAGAGTTCGTCTTCACGTGAAACCACGGGTAGATGGACATCAAAGCAATCATCGAGCTGATATAAAAGAGCCCGATCCGGACCGGCAACGTGTTAATGGCCTTGGGAATATCCTTTTGCGGGTCCCGCGTTTCCCCAGCGGTCAAACCCACCATTTCAATTCCGACAAAGGCAAAGACGACCATCTGAAACGATAGTAAGAAGCCGAGCGGACCAGTGGGGAAAAAGCCTCCCTGGTTGACCAGGTTAGCAAGCGAAACGGTCCGACCGCTAACTTGACCATGCATGACAATGAGTACCAGGCCGACCACGATCAGGGCCACGATTGCGAGAACTTTGATCATTGAGAACCAGCTTTCTAGTTCCCCAAACAGGCCGACGTTAATCATGTTAACTAACGTTAAGACCACGACGATCACCAACGGTCCCACCCACTGGGGAAGGCTGGGGAACCAGTAACGAAGGTAAATCCCGGTGGCGGTGAGGTCAGCCATCGCCAGGGTGAGCCAGCAGGCCCAATACATCCATCCAGCAATGAATTCCATCCGGTCACCGAGGTAGTACTGGATCGCGTCGATAAAAGAATGGCGCGAAGGATCTTCTAGCAAAAGCTCCCCGAGGGCCCGCATCATAAAGAAGATAAAGATCCCAACAATCAAGTAGGAGAGGATAATCGAAGGGCCGGCAGCGTGAATCGCAGAACCAGAACCCAAGAAGAGCCCCGTCCCAATCGCCCCCCCGATGGCAATCATCGTAATATGGCGGCTCTTTAGCGAGCGTTGAAGTTTCTTGCTTTGCTGTTCATCCATAATTATGACCTCCTTAATCACTTGCGGCCTGTTCGTCGGGGAAATAAAAAACGCCCCTGGTCTTAACACCAGGGACGTTTTTTAACGCGGTTCCACCCATCTTTATAGCCGAATATTCCGGCTACCTCTCGGTCGATATGGGAACCACCCACTCTTACGAACGTGCCATTTAGTTGGTCCCGGCTTTCAGCACTGGCCAGGCTCTCTGTTAACCAACCATTAGAATTTACTCATAATTATACTGGTATTTCGTAAAATGTCAAACGAAAGCTACTAATTATTTGAAATAATTCGTGTTTTGTAAGCCTAACCATTCCCATGATACCCATTATTCGGGTCAAGCCGGTTTAAACATTAAGAACCTTATTCAAGAAGTTCTGAGTATCCTTGTGTTGGGGGTGGTCAAAGATCTGTTCCGGTGTCCCCTGTTCACGAATATTACCATCGTGGAAGAAGACTACCCGGTCTGCCACCTGCTTGGCAAAGCCCATTTCGTGGGTGACAACAATCATCGTCATCCCCTGTTGGGCTAAGTTCTTCATTACTTCAAGCACGTCGCCCACCATTTCGGGGTCCAACGCACTAGTGGGTTCATCAAAGAGCATCACGTCCGGCTTCATCGCCAGGGCCCGGGCAATGGCCACCCGCTGCTTTTGCCCCCCAGAAAGGGTCTTGGGATTGACATTGGCCTTATCCTTTAGGCCGACAATGTCGAGGTAGTGGAGGGCCTCCTTTTGGGCCGTCGCCTTGTCGGTCTTCTTCAGTTGCACGGGTGCCAAAGTGATGTTGTCAATCACGCTCATATTTGGGAAGAGGTTAAAGTGCTGAAACACCATGCCAATGTTTTCCCGCACCTTGTTAATGTTGACGCTGGGGTCAGCGATGTCGTAGCCATCAACGTAGACGTGGCCCCCGTTGGGAATCTCCAGCCGGTTTAAGCACCGCAAGAAGGTACTCTTGCCCGAACCAGATGGGCCAATCATGCACACCACTTCGCTCGGCTTGACATTTAGGTTAATGCCCTGGAGGACTTCATTCTTGCCATAGCTCTTGTGTAAGTCTTTTACTTGTACCTTGTATTGTTTATCCATATTAAGCCATCCTCTTTTGAATGTAGTTCGATAACCAAGTTAACAGGGTGATGATAATGATGTAGATGGTTCCGATGATCAACCACATCTTGAACCCTTCCATGTTTTGCGAAATGATGACCGTCCCGGTCTGAGTCAATTCCATGACCCCAATAGCGGACAGGATTGACGTATCCTTTAAGGTAATGATGAATTGGTTAACTAGTGACGGCACCATAATCTTGATTCCTTGTGGTGCAACAACCTTTACCAGCGCCTTGTGGTATGGCAAACCTAAACTCCGGGCCGCTTCCCATTGACCAGGATCGACGGCGTCAAAGCCACCCTTGACGATGGCCCCGATGTAGGCCCCCTCATCAAGCATCAGGGTAATTACCCCAGCTAAGAAGAGCGGTACCTTGTGGCCAATTACGTTTGGTACCCCCATGTAAATGAAGAAGGCTAAAACGATCATTGGCAGGCCCCGGAAGATGTAAATGATAACGCTGGAGATGGCGTTAGCAACCTTACTTTGCATTACCCCCAATACCCCGAGAATCAAGCCAAAGATCAGTGCCAGGATAATCCCAACCACCGTCAATTGGATGGTCATCCACAGACCGTTTAACAGTACGGCCCGGTTGGTCTTAATTAATCCCCAGATCGTCCGGCTGGCGGCGCTGTTCTTGGTCGTTTTCGTGCTCTTGGTATATTTGTCAATAATCTGTTGCATCTGCCCAGTCTTCTTTAACCAGGTAATTCCGTCGTTCATCTTCTTTTGCAGGGCTAAGTTTTGGCCCTTTTGGAAGGCCACGGCAACTGGCTGGGCATTGATTGGCTTCTTAGTGACAATCTTAAGCGGTACCCCGGTCCGGATCCCGTATTCGAGGACTGGCCCGTCATCAAAGGTCGCGGCCGCGTTACCGTTCTTAACATCATTCCACATCGTGTTGGAAGAGTCGAAGTACTTAATCTTGTAGCCATACTTCTTTTGATTTTTCTTAATGAAGAGGGCAGCACTCGTCCCAGACTTTGCTGAAACGGTCTTCCCACGTAGTTGCTTTAAGGACTTGATATTACTGTCCTTGGCAACCGCCATCATGACCCCATCAGTGTAGTAAGGCTTGGAAAAATCAAATTTTACTTTCCGCTCGTTGGTAACACTCATCCCCGCGATGATGGCATCGACCTGGCCACCTTCCAGGGCTTGCAGGTCCCCGTTGAAGCTCATTGGTTTTAGCTTGTACTTGAAGTGCTCGTGTTTAGCAATCTTCTTCAACATTTCAATTTCAATTCCGGGGTTCTTACCGGAATAGCCACCCTTACTATCCTGAATTTCAAAAGGTTCAAAGGTGTTGTTGGTGGCAAAGGTGTAAGTCGGTTCCGCGGCCGACACGCTTTGTGGTTCGACTAGCATCCACCCCACTGCAATCCCGATGACTGCAACTAAGGCGGTGATCCATTTTCTAAAAACCGTTCTCCGCATCATAAACCGACTCCTTTTTAATCAAATTAACATTGTGGCTACTTTATCATCTAAAGTGATCTAATGAAATAGTTTGAAGTCAAGTCCGTCAATATCCAAGATGGTAGCGTTTTTTTGTTTTGATTATTAAGATTTACCCCGTCTAATGGCTTAATTTAAATAAGCGTAATGAGAATGATAATAAGAAAATGATGAGAAAATAAAAAGAACAAGGTCGAAACCTTACCAGTTTCAACCCTGCTCATAAACTTAAATTTTACTTGTTCCGGAATGGGACCGCATTTTCCTTGGTAATCTTGGTTACCCCGTGCATGTAAGGTACCAATACCTTGGGAATTGTGACGGAGCCGTCCGCGTTTTGGTAGTTTTCCAAAATAGCGGCAACCGTCCGGCCAACTGCCAGACCCGACCCGTTCAAGGTGTGGACATATTGCAGCTTACCGTTTTCATCACGGTATTGGGTGTGCATCCGCCGGGCTTGGAAGTCCAGGCAGTTTGAACAAGACGATACTTCACGGTACTTGTTTTGAGCTGGCATCCACAGCTCCAAGTCATGGGTTTCAGAAGCGGTAAAGGACATGTCACTCGTAGTCAGCGTGATCACGTGGTATGGGATTTCCAGCTTCTTTAAGATGCTTTCGGCGTTGGCCGTCATCTTCTCTAATTCATCCCAGGAATCTTCTGGCTTCGTGTACTTTACCATTTCAACCTTGTTGAACTGGTGCATCCGGATTAATCCCCGGGTGTCACGACCAGCGGCCCCGGCTTCGGACCGGAAGCACGGTGTCAAGGCCGTAACGTAAACTGGCAGTTCTTCTGCTGGAATGACTTCGCCACGGTAGTAGTTGGTCAATGGCACTTCCGCCGTTGGGATCAAGGTCATATCTTCACCGTTGACCTGGTAGACCCCTTCTTTAAACTTCGGGAACTGACCAGTACCGTACATGGAAGCCGCATTAACGATGTATGGTGGCAGAACTTCCGTGTAGCCATCCTTCATGTGTTCATCAAGCATAAAGTTGTAGACGGCCCGTTCCAGCTGGGCACCAAGACCCAGGTAGTAGACAAAGCGGGCACCGGAAACCTTACCAGCCCGGTCAAAGTCCAAAATACCCAGCTGTTCACCGACATCCCAGTGGTGCTTGGGTTCAAAGTCAAAGTCACGGATCTTACCAACCTTCCGTAACTCAACGGCACCGTCTTCGGTCAGGCTCACTGGCACCCCATCGTGGGGAATGTTTGGCAGGCGAGACATCTTGTCGTGTAACTCTTCATCATTTGCCTCAACTTGTTCATCAAGCTTCTTGATCTGTTCACCGAGTTCACGGGTTTCCTTGATGGCTTCGTCGGCTGATTCACCATTCTTCTTAGCTTCACCAATCTTCTTGGAAGCGGTGTTCCGTTGGGCCTTCATTGCTTCCGTCTTTTGCAATAAATCACGCCGCTTTTGGTCGAGAGCAATTACTTCATCAATCTCTTCGGCCTTGATACCACGGGTAGCGAGCTTTTGCTTGTAAAAATCAGGATTTTGCCGAATCTTCTTGATATCTAACATTGTGCTTCCTCCTAACAAAAAGAGCCATTCCATCCTCAAAAATTTTGGGACGAAATGGCTCTTAGTTCCGCGGTACCACCCAAGTTTGACACCGAAATGTCACCCTCGTGATGGATAACGGTCATCGGCCGTGCGGCATTACCCGCCCACGATATACTTGCACCGGAGTTTCGGTCGACTGCTCGCACCAGCCGCAGCCTCTCTGAACGACCTACTTGAAATGCATCCGCGTTTCATATTTCGCCATTATCATATTACATCTTCGCCAATTAAGCAATCAATATTTCAATAAAATTGGAAAAGGTTGGTGATTTAATCGCACAAAAAAAGGGAAGAACACCAGCATGGCAATTCTTCCCTTCGGTTATTTAGATATTAACATTTTCAATTTGCTCATCGTTGTGGATAAAGACGGCGCCCCGGTTACCTGGTTGGTCTGCCCAGTGCGCAACTGGTCCCCCATTGAAGAAGAGACGCTTCGCCTCCACCTCGCCAAGCACGGACTGGTTGGTAAAGACCGTCACGCTGCTGAGGTCGGTTTCCAACGGGTAGCCGGTCCGCGGGTCGAGCAAGTGGTGGTATCGCTTGCCGTCCTTTACCAAGAAGCGCTCATAGATCCCCGAGGTAACCGCGGAACAGGCCGGCTGGCAGACGGTTTCCAGGTCCTGACCCCGCTTTAATTGCGGGTCTTGCACCCCGATAATCCACTGGCCATCCGACCGACGGGGGGACTGCCCCACAAAGAGGAGGTTCCCACCAAGGTTAATGATCCCGGCTAAGACCCCCTGCGCTGTCCAGAAGTCGCGGATCCGGTCCGCAATGTAGCCCTTGGCAATCCCGCCGAGGTCGAGTTCCATCCCCGCTTCTTCCAAGAAGACGGTCCGGTTATCGTCATCTAACAAGACCTTATACGGGTCCGTAAGTGCCAAACGGTCCTTGATCGCCGCCGGGCTAGGCACGTTGGCCCCATCAAAACCAATCTTCCACAGCTTAACGAGGGGGCCGATCAAAGCGTTAAAGCCAAAGTTCTCCCGGCTGTAGTGGACCGCAAGCTTAATTAGCTCGTACGTGGATGGTGACACCAACTTGGGTAGCCGCCCTGCCGCATCATTAACCGCCATCACTTCCGAAACGGGCCGGTTAACCGTCAGGCGGTCTTCGTACCCGTCGATCAGCTTCATTGATTGGCCCAGCAACGGGTAGTACTGGTCTCCGTACACCGTCAGCACAATCCTCGTGCCCAGTGCCCGGTGGACCATACTGTGTTTCTGCGCCATTAGTTCACTTGTCATGGCCCTGATTAGTTTTCAGAAGCACCAGTAGTGGCGTCAGCACTTTCGTCATCGGCGTCGACACTGCCGCTTTCGGAAGCACCGGTCGTTGCATCGTCAGCTTCATCAGCTACAGGAGCATCATTGGTAGCGTCGGTTGCTTCATCAGAAGTTTCTGAGGCCCCCGTGGAAGCATCTACAGCAGGTGCGGCTGGTTGCGTGGTCCCTTCATCATGGGCAGAGGCACCCGTAGTGGCGTCTGGCTTCTTATCCCAAGCCCCTTGTTCAAAGAGGTTCAGGATGTATTCCACGCTCCCGGTAAATTCAATGGTGCCGAGGTAGTGACCATCAATGTCACGTAGGGCGTAGTATTGGATCAGTGACCGGTGACCGTTCATCCATAGTGGCCGGGTCACAACGTCCTTTTTACCATCACGGAAACTGTTAATGATTTGCATCACAATCGGGACGGCCTTTGGTGGGTGGCATTCAGTTACTGGTTCATTCAGTGAAGCCACGTTTCGCACGTGTTCCCGGTTTGGCTTGTCTGAGTACCAGGCAAAGCGGTCAGAACTATCAACCAGGTCAATTTCAAACGGAATTGTACTGAAAATTTGTTGAACTTCCTTCAATGACAGCCGGCCAGTTGGGAAGTTGATGTAAGCATCACTAATCGTTGGGCGTTTAATCGGCATTTGAATTTCCTCCTCATCAATGTTTTTAAATACTTGGATGTATTCAATAAAGTTCGTAAAGCACTTCTCAAGGTTGTCGCGCATTCCTTCGTTAATCAGGCGACCGTCCTTGGAGAAGACCCGGCTCGCCCCACCAACCAGCACTTCGTTACCTGGCAGGAGGTTGGCATCGCAATCTGGTGAGATGAGGATCTGCCGCATTTGAACCTGTGAACGGGCTGAGGCTTGCCGACCATAGGAAACACCAACCACCATCACGGGCTTGTGCTTCAAGACTTCGGTGTGGTATGACAACCATTCTGTCGCACTCTTCAGTGCCGCTGGGATCCCGTGGTCATATTCCGGAGTGGAAAAGACGACCCCATCGGCCGCCTTTACCTTTTGCTTTAACTTCCAGACCTCGGTTTGTTCAGCAAGCGGCACGTCTACGCTAAAGGCGGGAAGCTTACTAATTTCGTAGATTTCAATGTCGGCCATCTGCTTAAAGTGCTTCTTCATAAACTGGAGCAAAATCCGGTTGTAGGAGAACTTAGCATTGGTCCCCACTAAAGCTAAAATTTTCATTAGTCCTTTGCCGCCTCCTTCTTTGCAACCATTCCATTAATGGCTTCTGCGTATGGTTTGAATTCGCGAATACACTTGTTTAAAAAGCTAATCGTTCCTTCATCATTAATGTTGCCATCATCGTCCATCAAGTCCGCCACGTTACTCATGAAGAATTCTTCCCCTTGGAAGACGTGGGCGTTAACCCCAGGTGAAATCAAGATGTCCCGGAGCTGAACTTGGGAACGTGATGAACCTTGTTGATGGGTTGATGCACCAATAATCATCACTGGCTTATTTTCCAGCGGGTGCAGTTCGTAAGATAGCCATTCAATCATGCTCTTTAAAGCTGAGGTGATGGAGTGGTTGTATTCAGGACTAGCGATAATTACCGCATCAGCATCCGCAACACGGCGGTCAATGTCGGCAACAATGTCTGGTGTCTTACCCTTGTAGTTTTCGTTGAAAAGCGGAACCTTGCGAATGTCGATCACGTCAACATCGTCGGTATCACGAAGATCCTTTGCAATGTATTCTAACAACATCCGATTATAAGAATGGTTCGCATTGGACCCTGCAATTGCAGCAATCTTCAAACTTGTCACTTCCTTATAATTATTTATGCAACATTTCACATGGCTATTTTAATATATTTTGGGAAGAAGCGACACCAATCAGCAACAATTATTAACATTCTTTTGCTTTATTAGATATTTCCCAATGATTTGCTTATAAAAGTCCCAGTTTACGAACAATATTTAAGCGGCGGGATGTGCTAAAATGAAGAAACACTATTAAACAAACGGAGAAATAATGATGGCAAATAAAATAACAGATGTCGAAGTTAATATTGGCAACCGGTTCCCCCTAACCATTCGCCGGTTGGGCGTCAACGGCCACGGGATTGGCTACTATAAGCACAAGGTCTGCTTCGTCCCCGGGGCACTGCCGGGTGAAGTCGTCGTCGCTGAGGTCGCCCACGTCCACCCCCGCTTTTTGGAAGCTAAGATCCACCGCCTCCGCAAAAAGAGTAAGCACCGGGTAACGCCCCGCGATCCTTACGCGGACGTTGCCGGCGGCTTTGAGCTGGAAAACCTGGCCTACCCCCAGCAACTAGCCTTCAAGCGGCAGGTCATTTTGGATAGCCTAGAAAAGTTCAAACCCTATGGCTACCGTAATTATGAGGTCCGTAAAACCATTGCGGCTCCCGAAGAATACCACTACCGCAATAAGGCCCAGTTCCAGGTCCGGATGGTTGACGGACACGTAGCCGCGGGCTTATATAAGCCCAACAGCCACGACCTCGTTGACATGCGGGAATGTGCCGTCCAGATGCCCCGGACAATGAAGGTTGTCCGGACCGTTGTCCAGCTAATCGAGGAACTGCAAATCCCGGTTTACGATGAAGACCACAATAGCGGGATCATCAAGACGATTGTCGTTCGGGAGTCCTGGACAACCGGTGAGCTCCAGCTGACCCTGATCACCAACACCCCCAAGCTCATTCATAAGCGGCCGCTGCTTTCGGCAATTGCCGACCAGCTCCCCGAAGTAGTTTCCGTCATGCAAAACGTCAATTCCGGGGATACCCCGCTAGTCTGGGGCGACCAAATGATCCACCTGGCCGGTAAAGAAACGATTACCGAAAGCTTAATGGGCCTCGATTTCGCGCTTTCGGCCCGGTCATTTCTCCAGCTCAACCCCGAACAAACCGAGGTCCTCTACGAACAGGCCGCCCAAGCCCTCGAACTCGATAAGGAAGATACCCTGATCGACGCTTACGCTGGAATCGGGACGATCGGTCTTTCCTTGGCACCACGGGTAAAGGCGGTCCGAGGGATGGAAATCATTCCCGAAGCCGTCGCCAATGCCAACGACAACGCCCGCCTGAACGGGATCGATAACGCCCACTACGAAGTCGGGAAGGCCGAAGACGTGATCCCCAAGTGGCTTGCTGAAGGACTGACCTTTGATGCCCTTGTCGTGGACCCACCACGGGCCGGACTCGATGATGAACTGATCAAACAGATTTTACGGGTCAAGCCCCGTAAGTTCGCCTACGTTTCTTGTGGAATGGCCTCGTTGGCTCGTAACCTCCGCCGGCTTACCAGTGTTTACCACGTTGACTATATCCAGCCAGTAGACATGATGCCCCAGACGGCCCGGTGTGAGGCGGTCGTAAAGCTCTCCCGCCGGCGTTAAATTAGTGCCCAGTCGGCGAATGTGTTATCATTAATATCTATAGAAAGAAGTGGACAAAGAGATATGCAAAACCCATTTGGTAATAACAATAATAACGACCAAAATCCATTTAATTTAAATAATCTCCCCCTCCCACCAAACTACGCTAAGATTGTTAATGACCAGGGCGATATCCGCATCTCAAAGGTCGGTATCTCGTGGACAACACTATGGTTTGGACCGTTACCGGCACTCTTTCGGGGTGATTATTACAATTTCATTTTGATGATTGTCCTCGACATGGATTACGCCCTTGTGGCGATGTTTCTCGGTTTAAACTGGTTGCTTGAGTTTCCCTGGCCTTCACTGGTCTTCGCATTTTTCTACAATATGATGTACTTCAAGCACTCGTTTAACAAAGGTTACCGCCCCGCCGATGAACGTTCAAAACAAATTCTTACTAACGCCCGTTACTGGAAAGAAAAGTAATTTCCCGGGAAATAATGAAAAACGACCACTAGTGTTTTTGAACACTAGTGGTCGTTTTATCTTACATATCAGCCGGTACCACGGCTTGCGGGTTTTCCTTGGTTAATTGAAAGACCGGGCTAGGCTGCACACCAAAGTACTGGTGGATTAACTCACGCAGCGTGGTCATCGCTTCATTTGCCCGGGCAACTTGTTCTGGCGTCACCGCTTCAATGACGGCCACCACATTTTGGGAATCCGCCGTCAACATCGTCCGTTGCGCATCCCGCCAGTTCAGGCACCGGCACACAGCACCAACCTCATCATAGTAGGCCACTTCACCGGGCAAGGTCGGTTCATCCGCAGCCGCGCCCACCGGTTGAAACGACTGCCCGCCACTGACTTGTCCTAGGTGCATATCGCCGGTGATCTTATCGCGGTCCTCAATTCCCACCGGCACCCCGTAGGTAAGGGAAACACTATTATAAATGTCCACCAGTGGGTCGATTGGGTCAAATTTGCGACCCTGGTTAACCCGCTTGAGCAGGGCCTCAATAGATGATCGCGCACCCTTTTTCTTCTTAAACTGCTGGAAGGCGGTCCGCCACTGGTCAACGACCGGATTTAACCGGAAAGTGTCATTCGTCAAGAATTGACCAGCTGCCGTGGTCGCGTCCTTGAGCAATTGTTTCCGGTCGGCGAGCTGCGCCTGGTCATTATGGTTATTGATTCCATTTGCGTACAAAATATTAACCTGAGCATCGGGGAAAAGTGCCCAGAAACTGGGGTCAACAACTACCTGTTTCATCATTAAATTACTCCTTCAATTTTAGTATTGCCGCTTACCACCATGTTTCACGAAGCCCCAATCGCCGTCAATATTTTGCCGGGCTCGAACAAGAAAGTCATGGAACTGCTGCGCTTCGGCAACGGTAAAACCATCGAGGGCCACCGAATTAGAGTGCTCGTTTTCCCGAATGATAAAGGGGTACACTTGCTTTCCCTTTTCCGTAACGTAGAGATGCTTGATCTTCTTATTATCGGGATCGTGTCGCCGTTCAATCAGGCCGTTTGTCTCTAGTTTTTTCACTGCCCGGGCAATGGTGGTACGGTCAACTTTTATCAGGTTGGATAATTGCTCCGAAATAATTCCCGGGTGCTCGTAGATCCGGACCAGGTACAGGTACTGTCCCCGCGCCAAGTCAACTTTTTTGAACTCAATGTTGGCGATTGAATCCAGCGCCCGGTCGATCATTCCGACCTCTCTTAAAATATCAACCATTGATAAAACTCCTTGTCCAAAATACTATCGCAATTTAGTTGCAAATACAACAAAATTATTTAACCGGTAACCGTAATATCGTTTTTAAATTAGCTGGTTGGGTCCGCCGTGGGTCTGACAGGTAGATTTCATGGTGGTGACGGTGGTCATTGATGTCTAACTGCAGCCTTTTGGGGCGATAAAATCATGTAACTTGGCCACCGTCGCCGGCTCATCATCATAGGGACCCACGTGGCGAGCCTGGACGCACCGGCCCTCGTGCTGGGGCAAAAATTCCACCTTGGAAAAGTCCCCACCCTTCTTGGCCTGCGCCGTTTTAACAGCCCAGTCAAACGTCGCCCGGTCAACAAAGTCGGGCAATCGAATCATCGAGATGAAGTTAAATCGTTCCTTATGCTGGTAATCAACACCCTTGATCCCATCTTGCCACCAGTAGCCCTCCAGTGGTGGCACCACAAAATCAAAGTAACCCGGAATGTGGTGGTCACCCTTCTTGCTCATCTTAATGGTGTAAGCAACTGGGTACAATAGTTGCAGCGACTGCTGGTACTTACTATCGGCCGCGTTGGGATCGCCGTGGCCACGCACTGCCAGGTAGTTCATTGCCGGAACGTCAATTACCATCGGCTGCTTTCCCGGGTTGTACAAGTTCTGCTGCTCTTTTCTAAAGTTATACGCCATAATAACCGCACCTCCATCTGATATTACTTCCATTATAAATAGGAATGGGAGCCAAAACTAGCTTGCTAGTTCGTTTTGCGACACGCGACTAGCCCTTAGAAGGTACGAAGAGGGGAGCTTCCCCTACAAAGAGAAAAACGTTACTGCGCAGTATACGAAGGGCCTTTAGCATTCGGGAAATCCGAACACTAAAGGCCCTTCGTACTTGTGGGGGACTTATACCATTCCCCCGTCCGAGATAAAGAACTAGTTTCGTTCAATCGTAATGTCCTCATGACCATCGTATTCTTCCACTGCCACGTGGACCGTTTCGTCTGATGAGGTCGGGATGTTCTTACCAACAAAGTCCGGCCGGATTGGCAATTCCCGGTGTCCCCGGTCAACCAGGACGGCCAGTGAAATCCGCTTTGGCCGGCCCATATCCATCAAGGCATCGAGTGCGGCCCGCACCGTCCGCCCCGTAAAGAGGACGTCGTCAACCAAGATGACGTGCTTATCCGTAATGTCCACGTCCAGCTGCTTGGTATGGACGGTTGGTTCAACATGGTTATCAGGGATGTGCCGGTCGTCACGGTACAAAGAGACGTCTAATGCCGCTACCGGGACATCAACGTTTTCCAGTTGGTTCAACCGCTTAGCCAACCGCTTGGCAAGGTAGATTCCCCGGGTCTTGATCCCGACGAAGACCAGGTTATCTACCCCCTTATTTTGCTCAATAATCTCATAAGTAATTCGGGTAAGTGCCCGTTGCATGCTTGAACCGTCAACAATTTCGTGTGCCATGATTGCCGCTCCTTTTAATCTTTTCTCTTTTCCAATCTAAAAAAGTCCCCCATCAGTCACGCACAACTAACGGAGAACTAGGGTCATTATTCCATCGTTCCTTGTTGGTCTCGCGGGGCCACTTAAAGGGCGTTATTTATTTCATTTTAAGGGGCCGGGCAATCACTGTCAATCACTAGTTACTACTAAAACGGTCCAGCCAGGTTGACAACTGCTGGGACACCGTGTCCCAAATCTTGTTAAACCCAGGTTGGCCCTTCAAATTGTTAACCATGCTGACCCCATTTTCCGGATCCTGACGAACCTGGTTAATGACGTTCGTCACCTGGTTAGCATTATTCTTCGTGGTCGAGTTGTCCGTCTGGTTTTGTAACTGCTCCGCCTTAGTCTGGACCTGGTCAAGCCGGTTATTTAACGCCTGCTGGTCATGGTCACGCTGGTACTGCTTAGCTGCTCCCTTAAGTTCGGCCACCTGGTTAGCAAGGCGCTGGTTGTCAGAACTCAGTTTAGAAATGCTGCTGGAGTTATCACTGATCTGGCTACTCTGCTGGGCATTGTTGGCGGACTGAGCCTGTTGGTCAGCTCGGTGGTGGGCACTAACTCCCCACCATACCAACAGCACAATGATTACCGCCAGGATTACCCACAACCAGGCGCGGCGCTGATCACCATTCTGCTGGGGCGTGGAAGTCGTTGTGGGCTGACTAGTCGTTGGACTTGCCGGCCGAACATGCAGAGTCACGGACTCCTGGGTAGTTTGACCAGTAGCATCCATTACAGAGAGCATTACTGGGTATTCACCCGGTTGGTCAACATTAGCCTGGGTCAGATTAACCACGAGCTTATCCGTCAGGTCCTCACCGTGGCGGCCAGTGGCGTAGGCCCCTAATTGTTGAATTAGGTCTGGTTGGTTAATTGTCTGGTGCAGGGGCCAGTCCAAGTAATGACGGACGACCGTAATTTGTAAATTAGCCATTTTCAATACCTCGTTTAATCAGTTTGCACTAATATTGTACCCAAACTAAAAAGGTTTTGACCTCCTGGTCAAAACCTTTTTAATTTTTTAATCTTCTGCCATGTCCCATGGATTCTTCACAATGATGGTCTGAATCCGGTCGGCACCAACCGAAACTGTGGCCAGTGGTGTTTGGGAAAGTTCACTAACCCGCTTCAAGTAGTTCTGAGCATTTTCTGGCAGGTCTTCAAACTTCTTAACACCAGTGATGTCGTCATCCCAGCCCGGTAGCTCATCGTAAACCGGTTCGCAGCGTTCCAATTCCTTGAGACTTGCTGGGTAGTAGTCGATTACCTTACCGTCTAACTTGTAAGCCTTGCAGATCTTGATGGTCTTCAGGCCGGTCAAGACGTCGAGCAGGTTCAAGCTCAGGCAGGAAATCCCGGAAACCCGCCGGGCGTGACGCATGGCGACACTGTCAAACCAACCAACCCGCCGTGGCCGGCCCGTAACGGTCCCGTATTCATGACCGGTTTCACGAATTTGGTCCCCAATCTCATCCGTCAATTCGGACGGGAAAGGACCCGCACCAACCCGGGTTGAGTAGGCCTTACAGATCCCCACGACCGTGTTAATCTTGTTTGGGCCAACCCCAACCCCAGTGCAGACACCACCGGCAATCGGGTTAGAAGCCGTGACGTATGGGTAGGTCCCCTGGTCAACATCAAGCATGACCCCTTGGGCCCCTTCAAAGAGGACCCGCTTACCATCGTCTAAGGCGTCATTAACAATCCGGGCCGTGTCGGTGACGTACTTCTTCAACTCTTGCCCGTACTCGTAATAACTTTCAAAAATATCATCGAAGTTAATTGGGTCCACGTGGTAGAGCTTCGTGAACAGCTCATTTTTTTCGGCCAGGTTCCGGCGGAGCTTCGTCTCAAAGGTGTCCTTTTCTAGCAGGTCACACATCCGGATCCCCACCCGGGAAACCTTATCCATGTAGGTTGGGCCGATCCCGTTCTTCGTGGTCCCCACCTTGTGGTCACCCTTGGCCTTTTCCTGGCACTTATCGAGCAGGATGTGGTAAGGGAAGGTCACGTGGGAACGACTGGAAATCCGCAGACCTGACGTATCGATTCCGTTGTCTTGGAGGTAATGCAATTCCTTCAACAAGGCTGGTGGGTTGATAACGACCCCGTTACCGATCACCGCTAACTTGTCCTTTCCAAAGATACCGGATGGGACCAGGCGCAGGGCAAACTTCTTACCATCAAAGGCGATGGTGTGGCCGGCGTTATTTCCCCCTTGGGAACGAACCACCACGTCTGCGTCTTGACTCAGGTAATCGGTCATCTTACCTTTCCCTTCGTCTCCCCATTGACTACCAACAATAACAACTGATGACATTACTTTCACCTCATCGTTTATTTTCGTAAAAAGACGTTTTTACTTCACTATCCTACCGAACTCGCCGCCATCCGTCAATGATCTTTCGAACTATTTTTAAATTCATCCCGGAAAACGTACGAATTTATCATTGACGATGCACCGACATTGGTTCATAATAGCAAACGGTAAATTTTAACAAAAAGGAGCTTCCCCCGTGAAAACGTTCGATTATGACGATATTCAACTAATTCCTAGCAAGTGTGTGATCAAGAGCCGTAAGGAAGCCGATACAAGCGTTCAATTCGGTCCCCGGACCTTTAAGATTCCTGTTGTCCCCGCCAATATGGAAAGCGTCATTGACGAAGATTTAGCCGTCTGGCTCGCCCAAAACGGTTACTACTACGTCATGCACCGGTTTGAACCCGCAGACCGCCTAGGCTTCGTTCAGCGGATGCACCAGCGCAAGCTCTTTGCATCCATTTCCGTGGGAATTAAGGACGCGGAATACGATTTTATCGACCAATTAAAAGCCGAACAATCGGTCCCGGAATATATTACCATCGACGTTGCCCACGGTCATTCGGATTTTGTGATCAAAATGATCCAATACATCAAAAAGCAATTGCCAACTGCCTTCGTCACGGCCGGTAACGTGGCGACACCAGAAGCCGTCCGTGACCTAGAAAATGCTGGTGCTGATGCTACCAAGGTCGGCGTCGGCCCTGGTAAGGCCTGCATCACTAAACTCAAGACCGGTTTTGGTACTGGGGGCTGGCAATTAGCCGCCATTCGCCTGTGTGCGAAGGCCGCCCGGAAGCCAATCATTGCGGACGGGGGAATCCGCCACAATGGTGACATCGCCAAGTCTGTCCGCTTCGGCGCCTCCATTGTTATGATCGGTTCCATGCTGGCGGGTCACCTCGAATCGCCTGGTCACGTGATCACCATCGACGGCAAGCAATACAAGCAGTACTGGGGATCGGCCTCCGAAGTTCAAAAGGGGGCCTACCGGAACGTGGAAGGTAAACAAATGCTAGTCCCCTTCCGCGGCTCCATCAAGGACACCCTTAAGGAAATGGAAGAAGACCTCCAATCATCAATTTCCTATGCTGGTGGCCGCGACCTAGAATCCATCCGCAAGGTCGACTACGTAATCGTTAAAAACTCCATCATGAACGGTGACGACTAATTTTCCAGAAGGTAACCCATACCCGACAGCACCCAAAGAGGCCCTTAGCGTTCTGTTCCTTTGCGAACGCTAAGGGCCTCTTTGTCCTTATTTACTAGCCCGGACCTCTTTTAAGGTCACCATAAAGGTAATTTTACCATCTGCCGCGCTGACACTGATGCGGCCACCAAAGTTATGGACGATCGTCTGGGCCATCGATAGGCCGATCCCAAAGCCCGCCTGCTTATTAACCGTCCGAGCCTTATCTTCCCGGTAAAAACGCTCAAAGAAACGGTTCGGATCGACCTGGTCACTGGCGGCATAGCTATTAGCTACCGTGAGGGTCACGTTCTTGTTTCGCTTCCCAGGCCGTAAACTAAGGGCCACCGTACCGCCGTCATCACAATACTTATTCGCGTTGTCCAACAAAATGCTAACCAATTCGTAGTAGTAGTTTTCATCCACGTTTGCGTGCAAGGCCGGGGTTACCGCCTGCTTAAAGTGGTGACCATCCCCCTTAATCACGCTTTTCAGCCCGTCGGCCACCTTAGTTGTGACCTGGCTGACGTCCACCACGCCGAGGTTAAAGGTTGGTTCTTCTTGTAAGCGGGACAAGGAAACCAGGTAGTTGATTAACTTGGTCAGGCGGCTAACCTGCTGCTTGGTGCTAGTCGTCAGTTCCGTCTCACCGGTCGTCAATTCCTGTAACTCGGTGTTGGCCTCAATCACCGTCAGTGGGGTCTTCAATTCGTGGCCTGCATTGGTGATAAACTCCTTTTGCCGCTGTTCCGCTTGGATGATCGGCTTGATCGCCCGCCGGGAAAAAAGGACCAGGATTGCGGCGTACAAAATCAGGCTGACAATCCCCAACATGAGGCCAATGTAGATAATCTCCCGGGTTTTGGCCATCAGGAGCGTCTCATCAAGGAAAACCGTAACGGTGTTATTTCCCACCCGCTTGGTCTTGTAGGCATAAACCGTCCGCTTGTAAATGACGTGTCCCTGCCGGACTGGCCGTTTTTGGACCCGCTGGGCGAGCTTTTTAATTGCCATTGGCGAGACCGACAAGATGTGCTGGTTATCAACCACCACCGGGCCGCCATCGTTGGGGAAGGACGCGCTAAAAAACCGGTACTGAAAGAGGCTCTCCCGGGTAAAGTGTGGCTGGGGGAACCAAGCCGGCTGGGTCTTTACCCGCCCCTGTGGCATCTGCCCCTCGTTATTTACGAGGATCGTCAGCACCGCGTTAGCTTCTTGGCACGACCGAATATAAGTGACGGCACTGATGCTGCCAACGATCGTTAAGATGACCAACAGTAAGGCACAGGTTGAAAAGGCAATGAATTTTTTCCGAAAGTGTTGGATCATTGCTCATCACTCCTTCAGCGTATAAGGGCCGCCCTTAGCACCACTGATCTGAGTCGTCGACTGGATTGACTGCAACTTTTGCCGCAAGTAAGAAATCGTGATCCACACGTCCTCGTCATCAACCGTTGTTGCATCGGCGCCCCACACGTGATGGCGGAGGTCACTAGCACTCAACTGCTTACCCGCATTGAGGATCAAATAAGCCAACATCTGAGTTTCCTCACGGGTCAGACTAATTGAATTATGACTTTCAACGACCTGCTCCTCACTGTTCAGGGCCAGGTCTTTAAACTGGAGGTCCCGGTCATCAAACCGGCTCGACCGGCGTTCCCGTGACCGGAGCCGGGCTAATAGCTCCTTTAAGGAGAAGGGTTTAGTAATGTAGTCATCAGCCCCCGCGTCAAGGCCGTTGACCCGGTCATCGACTTCCGTCATCGCCGTCAGCATGATCACATAGGTCCGGTCACCCCGGGCTCGGATCTCCTTGAGGGCTGTGACCCCATCCTTTACCGGCATCATAATATCGAGGATCATCACGTCATAGGCATTCTTTTGTGCCAGCTCAACCGCCTTTTGACCATTATCAACCGCATCGACCTGGTAGCCGGTGTTCGTCATCGCTAACTTCAGCACCCGGGCCAGCTGGGCTTCATCTTCCGCTAGTAAAATTCGCATCTTTGCACCTAACCTTCCTGGATTAATTGCCGAATGGTCTGCATCTGGACATCACACGAGGCCAGCTGGTCGGCACAACGCTTAAGCTCCCGACCAATCCGTTCCGGGTTCTTAATGTCGTGCTTGTACTTAAGCTCATGTTCCAGGCTAGCCCAAGAGTCCATCGCAATCGTCCGTAACTGAATCTCCACAAAGAAGTGGCCTGGATTCGCACCGGTCACGTCAGCAAAGGGTTCCACCACGTCCAAAATGAGATGATAGCTCCGGTAGCCATTGGGTTTGGCGTTAGTGATGTAGTCCTTTTCCTTAACGATGGTACACCATGGTGCGCGGGCCAATTCTGCCCGGCAGCGTGAAATATCACTAATGAAATTGCAGACGAGGCGTACCCCGACCGCGTCGTGACACCGGCGCAAGGCCGCTTCAGTAGTCACAGGGTAATTCTTGCGCTGGCACTTTTCCACCATACTTGCAGGGTCCTTGACCCGCCCGATCAGGTGTTCATATAGCTTGGGCTGGTGGTCAGCCACCGTTGTCTGGTTGAGCTGCCTAATTTTCTCTTCAACGTCTGTTAGGACCGTTGTCAGGTCATCTTCATACTGTCCATAAATTGACATCCTAATCACCGTTCCTTACTATTCACCAAATTATAGTAATGATTTTTAAACTTAGTTTGTCCTTTTTATTAATTTTTTACAGAGCAAACTCGGCCCGGGTCGGTACTACCATAATGTAATTCAGCAACCGGCGCCCGTAACTTTGCTGGTGCTCATAGTCCGCAATCGCCTGGTTAAGCTCCACGAGGTTGTCGGTAATGACGCCATCAACGTTTTTATACATCATTTGTTTCATCACAACCTCGTCATTAACCGTCCATGCATAAACAATTTTACCCTGGAGGTGGGCCAGGTCAATAAAATCATCAGTCAGCGTCGAATATTCCATCGAGTACCCGCTCGCCGCGGTGTTGGGATAGGTAAAGTTATAGGGCTGAACATAGAGGACCGTCAACCGGGGATCGAGTTTTCGTAACTGCTTCACCACCCGGTAGTTTAACGAATGGACCTGGTTGTGGTGGCGGACCAGGGTAGTCCCGTAACGGCGGGCAAACCGGCGGAGCATCCCCGGTGAATCCTGGGGCGTGGTCTTGACTTCGACAAGTAAACGCTGGTGGAGGTGGTCCGCGGCCCTCAGGTAGTCATCAAAGCTAGCAATCTTCGCCCGGTGCCCATTTTCGCGGGCCGTCAGCCGGGTTAACTGGCGGAGGGTCAACTGGTGGGGCGTCTTATCAACCCCGGTCAATTCCGCCAGATTTTCGTCATGCAAGACCACAAACTGGTGGTCCTTGGTCTCATGAACGTCCATTTCAACATAGTTGGGGTACAGGCGGTGGGTCTTTTGCAGCGCCGGGATGGTATTTTGCACCCCGTTTTCGTCCGCCACTCCCCGGTGTGAAATCGTCACGGGGCGCCGGTCCCAGCCGCCGCTGAGGTATAGCGCATTGCCAATGACACTAACGATGATAACGACACCCAGCGCGATCGCAATCGTCACCCGGCCCCAGCGGGAGGTTTTCACCCGGGCATTCGGCTGGTCGATAAGCAACGACTTAAAGAGGATGGCCACTGTGATTGTCCCGGCCCAGGCTGCTAAAAACTCACTCCCAAGTTGGATTACCAAGAGGTCACCAACGGCAAAGTAGTAGGCTCCCGCACCCAATAGTCGGTCAGCACCAAACTGGGTACCCACCGTCAGGGCATAGAAAAAAACCATCACGGCCGTGGCCAAAACACCAATGACGATGATCCGAGCCAGCAATGGCCACCACTGCCGGTGCCCGGTTGACCGCCAACTCGTTGCCAGCGCTAGCCGCGGCCGTTGTCCTTGACAAATCATCAATGGTAAAGCGTCGATCAGCCGGATGCCCAGGACCAAGACCAGGGCATATAGCAAAGCGAGTAACGTCACCAACAACGAATTACGGGTCAAGTAGTCCAGGATAAACTGCGGAATCTGCACCTTGGCCAGCAAGGGGGTCCGAAAGACCAGGTCGGCAAAGGGGATGACCAGCAAAAAGTAAACCAGCAGCACCCCTAGGGAACCAGGCCGCAAACTAGCGAGCTGGTGGACAACCGTCCTGAGTAATTGTCGGATCCTGAACTGCCCCTGGCGGATCTGCTGGATTCCCAGCAGCACCAGGGCAAACTGGCCATAAACAACTAACAATAGGCCCAGCAGTTCCACCAGTAAGGCCAGCACCACCAGGGGGTGGTGGCGGATAATCAACACCAAATTCTGGTAAGACACGAAGGGGATCTCCCCTGCCTGGAGGACAACCGTCGTTACAATCCGAAAGATAGGAATCCAGATAAGTTGAATTAACAGGTCTACGCCAATAAAGAGGGCCAAGTATTGAAACCAATGATGGGTAAACACCCTCGTCTCCCGGTGCACTTCTTGAAATATTTCTTTCATCGCTTGTAACCGTTAATCTATGTCGGCTTGGTGGTGGGCCACGGCACCATTGAGTTGCTTCCGGTTAAATAAGTAAATCAACAGAATCAGCGGTACAATGACCAGCATTACCAAGTAGAAGTATTTAACCGGCAACAAGCTATCAATAATTCCCCCAACGATGGGGCCGAGTGACATTCCGATATCAATCCCCAAAAAGAAGGTCGCACTAGCAAGGCCCCGGTCGGTTGCCGGTGCTAGCATCATCGCTGTTGATTGGCACACCGAATAAATGGTCCCGTACCCGAGAGCCATTCCCGCGGCAGCCAGGGCCATTTCCCAGTTATTATCCATCACCGCCAACATGATCAGGTAGAAGACAGTAGCGAGCACGCTTGCCAGCAGCCAAACACCAAAGCGAACCGTATCAAACTGGTTCCGCAAAACCAGCCGGATGGCCAAGAGGACCACTGCGTAAATCATAAAGTAGGCACCAACCGCGATTGACAGGTGCCGCTGTTCAACGTAGGTCACAATATCGGCCTGGGTCGCAAAGTAGGGAATCGCAAACAGGCCGACCATTGCGGCGACCGGGACTGAATCCCGTTGAATGATCTTGAGGTGGTGAATTAAGACCGGCTGGACATCTTTGGCCGGCTGGGCCCGGTTGCCAACAAACTGAATGGTGACGACCACCATCAGTGCCGCGACCGCAGAAATCACAATTGCCAGTCGGTAGCCAATCACGCGGTAAAGGTCAATCGAAATCGCCGGTGCCAGTGCCATCGCTAAAGCATTCATCAGGCCGTAAAAGCTCATCGCCTCCCCGACGTGGGAAAAGGGTACCAGGTAAGAGAGCCAGGTCGTCATGCAAACGGTGCACAGTACGTACCCCAGCCCGTTAACCAGGCGAAAAATCAGTAGTAAGGTACTATTCGGGGTAAAGACGTAACCCAATACCCCCACAAAGGATAAGAGGCCCCCAATAAAGGAGAGCTGGTACTTGGAGAAGTGGTCGGTCAGGTTACCGGCAATTGGTCGCAAGAACATGGCCACGATGCTCATCATCCCGACGATAACCCCCGCGAAGGCACTGCTGGCCCCTAATTCCTTGGCGTAACCGTTGATCAACGGGTTACAGTACATGTTGCTAAACATGAAGAAGAAGGCCGCCGCCATCACGAGCACGACATCCTTAGTAAAAATTGTCTCTTTCTTTTGCTTTGCCATCCTAAAATAACTTCCTTAATTTTAAATTGCTATCCTTACTTTATCACAAAACGGGCGTGTGGCAGTCCCAGCTTGGTCGCTTGTTTATCACGTTTAAAATCACAAAGAAACCCCCAGCACCCGGATTTTCCGAATGCTGGAGGTCGTTAGCGTTTGTGCGTCAACAATAAAACTAGAAGTCAACGTCGTCCGGGTCTGCGCACTGGCCACCCAGGTTTGGCAGGGCGGTAATCTTTTGCATATCCTCGTCACTGATTTCAAAGTCAAAGAGCTGGGTGTTTTGGACCATCCGTTCCTTGTGGACTGACTTTGGCAATGGCAGGACACCCCGCTGGATCAGCCAGCGCAAGCACAGCTGGGCCGGCGTCTTATCGTACTTTTCAGCCAGCTGCAAAATCGTAGGGTTGGTCATTACCTCGGCACCCTGACCACCCAGCGGTGCCCACCCTTCTACCAGAATATTGTGGGCCTGTAGGTACTTGACTTCCTCGACATGGGGCCAGCCAGGGTGAACTTCAATTTGGTCAACGGCGGGAGCCACCTCCGCGGTCTTCATCAGTTCAATGATGTGGTGGGGCATGAAGTTGCTTACCCCCAGGGCACGAATTTTACCTTCGTGGTAGGCCTCCTCCATCGCCCGCCAGGTTTCGGCGTTAATTTCGGCTGCCTGGTCACCGAATTGTTTTTCGTTCGCCGGCCAGTGGATCAGGTAGAGGTCCAGGTAGTCCATCTGGAGCCGTTTCAACGTTTCGTCCAGGGCCTGCTTGGCCTTGTCATAGCCCCGGTGGTCATTCCAGAGTTTGCTGGTCACAAAGAGCCGGTGGCGGTTAATCCCCGAATCCTTGATTCCGCGGCCGACCGCTTCCTCGTTGCCGTATACGGCGGCCGTATCGATTAGCCGGTAGCCGACGTCAATGGCGTCCGCCACCGCCCGCTCAGCCACGTCAGCGGGCGTCCGAAAAGTTCCGTAGCCAACGCAGGGAATCGTCACCCCATTATTTAAGTGGTACAGTGAATTAATATTTTTTAGTTCGACCATCACAACCATCCTTTCCGTTTCGCTTACTTTTAATTATATAACTTTTCCCGGGACCATGGCAGGTCTCCACGGGATTAACTAGCATGGCCATGGTGAGCTACCCGGCAACGATGGAAATCGCCGGCTACTCTGTCTGCAAGCTCCCGACGTAGGCGTTGACCCGCTTTCGTTGGGCCACCGTCCGAAAAAAGCGCCGCCGCAGCTGCTTAATGGTGAAATCAGCCGTTCGCAACCGCCCCTTGCCAGCCGGCGGATAAGTAACCTGAACATGCTGGTTAGCACCTACCCGGTAATACACGATTGCCGGGGCGCGGCCATCGCGGGCCACGATATAGCTATCATCGTCAGTAACGCCAGTCGGCACCTGGTCAGCAGGGTGGACGACTCCGTAGACCAGGGACTGGCTGGCGGCTTCCTGCCGTACCCAGCAAGAATCGACTGCCAAGCTCACTAGAATACCGAGCTGCTGGTCCGTCAGCTGCCGCTGGGCCGCCCCAACAGTTGAACTGCTAGTAAGGACCAGCAGGATAGTTAGGATTGCTAATTTTATTTTTCGCATAATTCCTCCTCCAAGCAACAAACGGGCCAGCCGGAAATCCGGTCGACCCGTTGCTCAGAAGCAAATAGCAATGTGATTGATAGGTTGTATAAAGGATGTTAGGCCATTTGCTCCTTGATGGCAGCCAATGAAACTTCACTGGTATCGTTAAACTTGACCGCCGCGTCCTTGAGCGACGCGCCAAAGCCAATTGACACCTCGCCTGCCCGGTTGATGGATTCCACCCCTGCTTGGGCGTCTTCCAATCCGGCCACCTGGTTGGCAGGCAGGTTCATCAGCTTCGCGGCCTCGCTATAAATTTCTGGGTCCGGCTTACCGTGACTCAGCTTAGCGGGATCCACGATTCCCTCGAAGTAATCGGTAATCTGCAGGTACTTCAGAACCTTTGGTGCGTTCTTGGATGCGGATGCCAGAACGATATGGTAACCGTTGTCCTTTAATTCATCCAAGAGGCTCTTCATCCCGGGAAGGATGTCCGCTGGCGTCAAGGTTTCAACTAACTTGATATAGTTGTCGTTCTTTTCGGTTGCCAGGGCTTCTTTTTGTTCCTGGGTGTAGTCATTTTCGTGACCGCCCGCTTTTAAGATCAGTTCCAGGGAGTCCATCCGGCTAACTCCTTTGAGGCTGTCCGCCAGTTCAGGCGTCCATTCAGTGCCGACTTTGTCAGCGAGTTGGTGCCAAGCCTGACCGTGGAACCGGGCAGTGTCAGCAATCACCCCGTCAAGGTCAAAGGCAAAGCCCTTCAAGTCTTCAAACTTCATTCTCTAAACGCCTCCGCTATTACTTTAATTCCAGCTTCTTGCCATCCAGATCAATCGTGATTGGGTCACCGGATACCAAGTCGATCTTCGTACCGTGCTTGTCAACCTTGACCTTCAGGATCCGGCCACGGAACATCTGACGGAATTGGTAGGAGTTCCACTTCTTTGGCAGGAATGGTGCGTAATGCAGTTCGTTGTCACGAACCCGCATCCCAGCGAACCCTTGAACGATGTCCAGCCAGCTACCAGTCATCGAAGTGATGTGCAGACCGTCGGAAGTATCGTTGTTGTAGTTGTCCAGGTCAAGCCGAGCCGACCGTTCGTACAGTTCAACGGCCTTGTCTTCGTAACCCAGGTCAGCGGCAATGATGGAGTATACGGAAGCGGATAGACTTGATTCGTGAACGGTGAATTGTTCGTAGAAGTCAAAGTTGTGCTTCTTTTGTTCCTTCGTAAAGTCGTCGATGAAGTCCCAGAGGCCCTGGATGACGTCACCCTGCTTAACGTACGGTGAACGTAAGATCCGGTCCCACGACCAGTTTTGGTTCAGTGGCAGTTGGTCACTTGGAATTTCGGAAACTGGTGTCAGGTCCTTGTCCATGAAGCCGTCGTTTTCTGGGAAGATGTCCCGTTGCTTGTCGTATGGCAGGTACATGTTGTCGGCAATGCCCTTCCAACGCCGCTTTTCGTCTTCGGAAACGTCAAGTTTCTTAGCAACCTCTGGGTCAACCTGATCCAGGATTTCCAGCGTGTATTGGAGCGTCCACCGGCAGAGCAGGTTGGTGTACCAGTCGTTGTTTACGTTGTTGTCGTATTCGTCCGGACCAGTAACGGCGTGGAGCATGTACTTGTTCTTGTTTTGTGAGTAGTGAACCCGGTCAGCCCAGAACCGTGAAATTTCGGTCAGAACCTTGGCACCTTCGTGGAGGACGTATGACTTGTCGCCGGTGTACTTAGTGTACAGGTAGATGGCGTAGGCAATGTCCCCGTTCCGGTGGATTTCTTCGAAGGTAATTTCCCATTCGTTGTGACATTCGATCCCGTTGAAGGTAACCATTGGGAACAGCGCACCCTTCAAGCCCTGTTGTTGGGCGTTGACGTAAGCACCATCCAGTTGCTTGTAACGGTACATCAGCAGGTTACGAGCAACTTCTGGGTTGGCAACCCCCAGGTAAACCGGAATACAGTAGGCTTCGGTATCCCAGTAAGTAGCACCACCGTACTTTTCACCAGTGAAGCCCTTTGGTGAGATGTTCAGCCGGTAATCTTGACCGTAGTAAGTGGAGAAGAGTTGGAAGAGGTTGAAACGAATCCCTTGTTGGGCCCCTTCGTCACCGTCAATTTCAACGTCAGACTTGGTCCAGCGGTCAGCCCATTCCTTAACGTGGGGGTCGAGCAGGTCGTCGAAGCTCTGGGCGTCGAGTTGGGCACTCAGTTCGTCCAGGTGCTTTTCAATGGCTTCCTGACCATCGAAGTCCCGGGAAGTAACAACGACCGTCCGCTTTTCAAGGTTAACTTCCTTGCCCGCAGCAACGGTGCCGGCAAAGGTGTTGTAAGCATCCTTGTCGTCAGTACCGTCACCCACGTGGTCCAGGTTGGTCTTGGAAGTCGTCTTCATGCCAACAGTAAATTGTGGCGTTCCGAAGTCGTTCTTCTTCGTCATGGAAGTCAGTTC
>DXAF01000025.1 GCA_019117185.1 Candidatus Limosilactobacillus intestinipullorum
GAATGGAATCGACAAAAGTATCAATTAACCGAACCAGATGATTTTTTGGCACATTGTAGTCATAATTTAGTACGAATTCTGTTTGTCCCGTGATATAATTTTGATACATGAAAATCGCTCCTTTATGTTTATTTTTAGGGGTAATTACATCATATCAGGAACGATTTCCTGTGTACATAAGAAGCCGGACGATGAACCAAGATTTGATTCATCGTCCGGCTTTCATTTTGGACTGAGAGTTTTTTCCCAGCCTCCTTCCTGATATTTTATTAAGCTTCACTTGCCGTTGCGCGGACCTTATCAATTCCTGATTCATCAAGCTTGAAGTTATCAATGAAGTATAACTTGTACCAGACCAGGAAGGTGTAAACCGTCCAAATCTTCCGCCGACCGTCAATCTTTTGTGCAAAGTTGTCATCGACTAGTTGCAACAGCTTGTCTTGGTCAAAGAATTCCTTAACGAAGTCTTGCTCAAACATCTTGCGAACGACTTCATAGTACTTCTTTTCATGAAGCCATTCCCGCACTGGAGTTGGGAAGCCAAGCTTTGGCCGCGTTGCCCATTCCTCTGGCAGGTGACGGTTAGCCGCCATCCGGAACGCCCACTTCGTACCCTTGTAATTAAAGAGGTAGTCCGTCGGTGTCGTTTCAGCAACCTCCATGACCTTCTTATCAAGGAGTGGCACCCGGATTTCCACCGAATTTGCCATACTCATCTTATCCGCCTTCAGACAAATATCACCCGGCATGAAGCGGTGTAAGTCAACGTATTGCTTCTTGGCCACCTCGTTCATGTCCTTCTTTTCATCACACTTGTCATACAGGGGCTTTAAAAGGTCGACGATGGATGGCCCATCTTGGTACTCCGGCTTCAGGTATTCGTTTGCCTCGGTTGGGCTAAAGATGTAAGCCTGGCCGATAAAGGTATCGCGGGCCGGTGCCAGGTTCCGGTACAGGTGTTCGGAACCGTGGAAATGCTTGCCTTCTAGCCACTTACCAAGCTGGTAGCGCTTCTCCTTTGGTAACTTCTTAAGTTGGTCGGTGACCCAACGAATAAACTTGACCTTGGTGTTAAAGCCGTATGCCGTGTACCCCGCAAACAGTTCGTCGGCCCCTTCACCGGACAAGAGGGCCTTGTAGCCGTTGTCCTTAGCCAGCTTGTTTAAGAAGTAGAGCGGCACAACTGATGGGTTAGAGTCCGGTTCATCCAGGTAGTACTGGATCAGTGGGAAGGTCTTGAAGGCTTCCTCATCGGTCAATAACTTATCAGTATTCTTAAGTTTTAACTTAGCCGCCAGTTCACGCGCTTGCTTGGTTTCATCATAACCACTGTCGAACCCAATTGAGAAGGTGTTGTCAGGCCGCAAGAGGGCGGTCACTAAGCTAGAGTCAACCCCGGCGGACAAGAAGGACCCCACCTTGATCCCCTTATCAGCGAACTTATGGGCCTTAACAGAACTCTTCACCACATCATCGATCTTGTCAACGGCCTGGTCGAAGGTCTCCTTTTCAGGTTCGAAGTCCTCGTCCCAGTACTGTTCCATATCGAACTTGCCGTCCTTATAAGTGAAGTAGTGGGCTTCTGGCAGGCGGTAAACCCCCTTAAAGAAGGTCTCTTGGGTCACGTTGTACTGGAAGGTCATGTAAGACTTCAGTGCTCGCTTGTTTAATTCCATCGTGAAGTTCGGGTGGTCAAGGAAGGCCTTGATTTCCGATCCCACAAAGAAGGTCCCGTTCATCTGGGCGTAGTAGAGCGGCTTGATACCGAAGTGGTCCCGGGCCCCAAACATTTCCTTCTTCTTGGTATCCCAGATGATAAAGGCAAACATCCCCCGTAGCTTTTGCAGAACTTCCTTACCCCATTCTTCATAACCATGCAGGATAACTTCCGTGTCAGCGTGGGTCGTAAAGGTGTGCCCCTTTTCGATCAATTCAGCCCGAAGTTCTTCAAAGTTGTAGATCTCACCGTTAAATTCGATGATCTTCGTGTTATCTTCGTTAAAGATTGGCTGGTTACCAGACTTCACGTCGATAAAACTGAGCCGCCGGAAGCCGAGGGCCACGTCGTCATCCACGTACTGACCCTCATCATCAGGGCCCCGGTGGATGATGCGCTCCTTCATCTTTTTGATTAAAGTATCTTTTAGTTGTGGTTTTTCGTTATCAACAAACGCAACAATTCCACACATTACAAAGTACCTCGTCTTTCCCTAATTTTTAACCGATAATAAAACTTGAACCTAGATTATAACATACCCGGACAATTTTCACTAAACAACACCCCCGGCCTTAACCAGACCTTAAAAAAATTGCCCGGTCCAAGAACGATAAATAACCTCCAGTGGCTCAATGAGAGCAAACCACTGGAGGTCATTTGAATGTTCGTATTTTCGTGCGGTTGGTGAGCGTTTATCGCAGCTTAACCCCACTTATTTCCCAGGAAATTATTTTTCGTGGTCCTTCTTAGAAAACTTCCCTTGCCGGATGTAAACACTTAAGATCGCCAGGTCCGCCGGGTTAACTCCGGAAATCCGGGAAGCCTGGGCCAAGGTTTCAGGCCGAATCTTTTCAAGCTTCTGCCGGCCCTCCGTTGCCAGACCATCAATGTCATCATAGTCAATGTCATCCGGAATTCGTTTGGCTTCCATCCGCTTCATCCGGTCAACCTTTTGTTCTTCCTTCTTGATGTAGCCAGCGTACTTGAGGTGGATTTCAACCTGTTCAATTACGTGCCGGTCAAGTTCTACGGCCGGGGCGGGAATAAACTGAGTTAAGGTCTGGTAGTTGACATAGGGCCGCTTGATAAAGTCGGCCGCCGTGATCGCGTCCTTCAGACGGTTATCACCATGTTCTTCGATAAAGTCGTTGACGGCTTCATCGCTGGGCTTAAACTTAATTGACTGTAAGCGGTCAATCTCAGCTTCAACCTGGTGCTTCTTCTTTTCCATCTTCGCCAACCGTTCGTCACTTACCAGGCCAACCGCGTGGCCCTTTTCCATCAACCGGAAGTCGGCATTATCGTGCCGGAGGATTAGCCGGTATTCAGCCCGACTCGTCAACAACCGGTAAGGTTCTTTGGTTCCCTTCGTAACCAAGTCATCAATCATGACACCAATGTAAGCATCAGACCGGCCCAGTACAAACGGCTTCTTCCCCTGGGCCCGCAGGCCGGCGTTAATCCCGGCAACCAGTCCTTGTCCAGCTGCCTCTTCATAGCCAGAACTGCCATTCGTCTGGCCGGCCGTGTACAAGTTCTTCACGATCTTGGTCTCCAAGGTAGGATGGAGTTGGTAAGGGGCCACCACGTCGTATTCGATGGCGTAGCCGGGCCGCATCAGTGACGCATTCTCCAGCCCCTTAATGGAATGGACAATCTTTTGCTGTACCTCTTCTGGCATCGAAGTTGAGACCCCATCGAGGTAGTATTCATCGGTGTCGCGTCCTTCTGGTTCCAAGAAGACCTGGTGGCGGGGCTTATCAGCAAACCTCACAATCTTATCTTCAATCGATGGGCAGTAACGGGGACCAACCCCCTTGATTACGCCAGAAAACATCGGTGCCCGGTCCAGGTTAGCCCGGATGATCCCGTGAGTATTCTGGTTCGTATACGTCAGCCAGCAGGCCAGCTGGTCAGTCACCGCAATGTACTTACTGTCGGGGGTATCAAAGCTGAAGTGGTGCGGCTCTGCATCGCCAGGTTGTTCTTCGGTCTCCGCAAAGTTAATCGTGTTCCCGTTGACCCGCGGGGGTGTCCCGGTCTTAAACCGCTCCAGGTCAAAACCGAGGTCTTCAAGATTCTCAGACAGCTTTACCGCCGACTTGGAGTTATTAGGGCCCGATTGGTACTGCAATTCACCAATGATGATCTTGCCCCGGGCCGCGGTCCCCACGGTCAAGACCACTGCCTTAGCATGGTAGCGGGCCCCGGTGTTCGTAACTACCCCCTTGCAGACCCCATCTTCAACGATCAGTTGGTCAACCGTTGCCTGCCGCAGGGTCAGGTTTGGTTCCCTTTCCATCGTTAGCTTCATTTGCCGGTGGTAAGCATGTTTATCAGCCTGGGCCCGTAATGCCCGGACTGCCGGTCCCTTACCGGTGTTTAGCATTCGCATCTGGATATAGGTCTTATCAATGTTATGACCCATTTCACCCCCCAGGGCGTCGATTTCACGGACGACGATCCCCTTGGCAGGCCCCCCAACGGACGGGTTACATGGCATGAACGCCACCATCTCCAGACTAATGGTAACCAGGAGGGTCTTATTGCCCATCCGGGCCGCTGCCAGCGCCGCTTCACTGCCGGCGTGACCAGCGCCCACCACGATCACGTCGTAGGTACCGCCCTCGTAAGCAACTGCATCTGAAGTTTTTAATGATTCACTTGACTTCACGTTTTTCCCTACTTTCCTAAACAGAATTGACTAAAGAGCTGGTCGAGGAGTTCATCTTGGTATGAGTCACCAGTAATCTCGCCCAAGAGGTCCCAGCAGCGGGTCATATCGATTTGCACCAAGTCCACCGGCATTCCATCGTTGATCCCCTTCAATACGTCTGATAGGGCATCATTTGCCTGGTGGAGCAGGCCAATGTGCCGGGCGTTAGTAACCATCACATTGTTCTGACTGCTTTCGATTCCTTCATCAAAAAACATCGTGCTGATCCGCTCACCAAGCTGGTCCATCCCCTCATGGTTGATAATTGAGGTTTCAATCACGGCATCGGTCCCGACAAGCTCCTTAAGTTCTGGCAAGTCCACCTTAGTTGGTAAGTCGGTCTTGTTTAAAATTACGATCCGCTGTTTATCCGTAGTGGCCGCCAGCAGTTCCCGGTCCTCCGCAGTTAACAGGGCTGAACTATCGATTAGCAAGAGGATCAGGTCAGCGGCATCCAGGGCCTTCTTACTGCGTTCCACCCCAATCTTCTCAACCGTATCATCGGTATCCCGAATACCGGCGGTGTCGATTAGTTTTAACGGGACCCCGTTGACGTTGACGTATTCTTCAATTACGTCCCGGGTGGTCCCCGCCACGTCGGTTACGATTGCCTTATCCTCGTGCAATAGGGAGTTTAATAGGCTTGACTTACCGACGTTTGGCCGACCAATAATTGCCGTCGCAAGCCCTTCTCTAAGGACCTTTCCCTGCTTGGCAGTCTTTAAGAGGTCCTGGATCCGTCGCTGGATGTCCGTCGCCTTCTCCTTAAGCATCTTCGTTGTCATTTCTTCTACCGCATCATATTCCGGGTAGTCAATATTAACTTCGACCTGGGCCAAAACGTCTAAGATATCTTTGCGAAGGTGGCGAATTAGCCGTGACAGGTCCCCGTCCAGCTGGTTTAGGGCCACCTTCATCGACTTATCAGTTTTTGCCCGGATTAGGTCCATTACAGCTTCAGACTGTGAAAGGTCAATCCGGCCGTTTAAAAAGGCGCGCTTAGTGAATTCACCGGGTTCTGCCATCCGGGCCCCGTAGCTTAAGACCAGTTGTAAAATCCGGTTCGTTGCCAGCAGCCCCCCGTGACAGTTAATTTCTACCACGTCCTCGCAGGTATAGGTGTGGGGGGCCCGCATTACGGAGACCATCACTTCATCAACCTCTTCATGACTGTCGGGATCAATGATGTGACCGTAATTGATGGTGTGACTGGCCACTTTCGCCAGGTCCTTACCCTTATAAATCTTTTCCGCGACCGGGAGCGCATCTTCACCACTGATCCGGATAATCGAAATTCCCCCTTCACCAACCGGGGTCGAGATCGCCGCAATGGTATCATTTTCACTATTTGCCACTTTTCGATGCTCCTTTCAATAAAAAAAGTGCTAGTCCACGTCAGCATCTGCAAACATGGTCAAAGCACTTTCACTACTTTACCAACTCAATTTTTATAATCGCCCATATTCTAAATTCTTTGTTAGCAAATGTCAATCATTAACTAATCCCGTGGGGCGATTACCACGCTCCGGTATGGTTCACGGCCGTGCGAGTAGGTCCGGACGTGGTCATTGTTTTCCAATTCCTTATGAAGCTGCTTGCGCTCCCGGGCCGGCATCGGGTCCAAGAACACGGCCTGCCCACTGGCTACCACCTCGGTAACGGACCGTTCCGCAATCTCATGGAGGGCCTGCCGACGACGGTCACGGTAGTTAGAAGTATCCAAAATCACACTAGTCTTCGGCGCCCCATGGTAATTCATAAAGGCTGCACTAATTTGTTCTAGTGCATTGATTCGCTGACCATGGTGGCCAATTACCCGGCCTGACATGGGGCTTTTAATGTCGATCATCAGTGCGTGGGCCTCAACCTTAGTTATTTCGGGGCTGGTCTTAACACCCAACTCGTGGAAAACCTTCTTTAGGTAGGCGGTTAACTGCTGGCCGGCATTCCGGGTGTGGCGAACATTCGCTTCATACCGGGCCGCGATTACTGCGGGGTCCTGGTCATCACCGTGTTGGCCGTCGTTGGTCGGTACTTCGACCGCTTTGCCAACCGGGGCCTGCGTCTCCGGTGTACTTGGCTTGGTCGACTGCGCCGTCACTGTCTTTGTTGTCGGGGTTGGTGCCGGGGACACAATTGGTGGTTTGACGGTGGCCTCAATCTTAGCCGGGCGCCGGCCAATTCCTAAGAATCCCCGCCGTGGCTGGTCAATCACCGCCACCTTCAATTCATCTTCCGGGTGGTGAAGGGACCGGCTAGCCAGCTGAATTGCCTCTTTGACGGTCTTACCAGTATAAACTACCATTTAATATTTCCTCCCTGAACTAGTTTCTTTTACCAGGATACCACCCTTTCTAACAAAACGGTTCGAATGTCCCCAGCTGTTTTCTAAAAATTCCCCAGGAAATATTTTGCTTTGCAGGACCCTGATTTTCATTTATAATGATCATTAAAATTTGATTAGAACAAGGAGGACGCCTATGCGACCACGAATTGCCATCCCCGCCGACACCCTGACCGAAGCTACCAACATCATCAACGAGCGTAACGCCGCTTTTGCACCGCGGCCCCTGATTGAGGCAGTCGTTAAATCGGGTGGTTTACCCGTGATCTTACCAAGCGTGGCTCCCGAACTGGCTGTCGATTACCTCGACCTCTTTGACGGGGTTATCTTTGCCGGTGGTGCTGACGTGGACCCCACCTTCTTTAATGAAGAGCCCCACCAACACCTCGGGACGACCTACTTAAAACGAGACCGGTTTGAAATCGCCCTTCTCAAGCAGGCCCTCCCGGCCAACAAGGCCATCATGGGGATCTGCCGGGGAATGCAGCTAATCAACATTGCCCTTGGTGGGTCCGTCTACCAGGACCTTTCAGAGGACCCCCGGCAAACGCTAAAACATGCCCAGGATGCGCCGGGCAACCTGCCGTCACACCACGTTACCGTCCAGGCGGACAGCCGTCTTTTTCGCCTCGTTGGTCAGCGCCCCTATGTTAATTCCCGCCACCACCAAGCCCTTCACCAAATTGCGCCCCACTTGCGGGTTACAGCAGTCGCGGACGACCAAGTCCCGGAGGCCGTCGAGTCTACCACTACCGACCAGGTCTTAGCCGTCCAATGGCACCCCGAAAACATGTTTAAACACTACCAATATTCCCAAGCGTTGTTTGCCGACTTAATCAAACGGGCTGCCGCACGCCAATGATTTTAGGTTAAAAACAGCGCAGTGACATTAATAGCACAATATCAAAAGCGGCCTTCAGCATTCGGAAAACCGAACCTTGAAGGTCGCTTCGTTCTTTTATGATTTCTATCTCGCCTACCAGGCCAGGGCTTGCCGTAATTCTTCAGCGGTGTAGATCCGGCCATCTTCAAACCCACGGAAGGAGTGCAACTGCTCTAATGCGGCCCGTTGGTAACGCCGGGCCCGCCGCAGGGCATATTCTTCAAGTGACCCCTCCTTAAGGTAGTTAAGCAGCCGGGCACTTGGCGTCGTCGCAGGATTAACGACCCGGTCTTCCAAATCTTCCAAGATCTCAGCATACTCAGGCCCTAACTGGATTTGGTTAGCATAACGCTCAAGGTGGCGGATAACGGCCAGTGCCGTCGCCTGGTACCTGCTGGGCGCCGTTGGCAACTCTTCGGCAATTGTCTGATTCATCTGGTCCGCCTTGCCAAGTAGCGGATTTACCTCCGTCGCCTTCAGTGCGGGGTGCATGATGAAGTAACTGGCTAAGAGGCGAATAAAGCGGACGGTCCCGGTCCGAATACCAACTGAGCTGCTCGGGTCAAGGTCAAGCATCCGCAACTCGAGGTACTCAATTCCCTTTTCCGGGAGTTTCTTAAGGTCTGGATTTCCCTTAAACCGCACCGGCCCGTGAAACTCGTAATCAGAAGTCAAGATCCCCTGCTTAACCCCCGCTTCAATCCGGTCAATGTACGCCGCAAGATTAGTGTAGTCCCCGGTAAACTTAGTCCCAAAACCATACCGACTCTGGCGGATACTGCGGATGGGGTGGGGCAACTCTTGGCCGGGGGAAAAGTAACCAGTCTCCGCTACTGGACTCGCCCCAAACAGGTAGGTGAGCAACCAACGATAACGAACAAAGCCCTGGGCCACCACGGTGTACAGGTGGTTGCGGACCGCTCGTTCATCGCTAAACTGGTCTGCAAACTGCTTTAACACCAGGTCGATCACGTGTTGGTCGATGCTTAAACTAATGTGAGCACCACAGGGAGTTCCCTGGGAATAACCGTGCCGCTTCGCCCACTCCTTTAAGTAGGCTTCCTTTTTCGGCCCCATCTTAGCGAGGACCAGCTTGCTCTTGTCCTTGGGAAGGCGGGGTGGCATCGACAGCGGCCACAACATTTCCCCCGGTGCCAAAGCCGAACGTAGGCAGTTATTAATCCGGTACAGGTAATGCATGGCGGCAAGTGAATGCTTCGCAGACGGGGTCACCGTCTCCGACATGGTTTCTAAAAAGTCGTTGGTGATCCACGGGTTAGTCTGTTCATCCCCGATTCCGGCCGGGTACGGCTCCTGGCTAAGGTTACCCGCCTCATCAATCCGCTGCATCTCAATTTCTAACCCCACCGTAAAATCTGATGTTTTGGCAACCGCCTCACTATCATAAATTGCTTGGCCAATCCGACTAAACATTGCCACCGCCTCCTCATCATTAAATAATTCTAATATTTCTCTAATAAATTACCCTATAGACGGGCCGTTGACAAGTCAACCCGGCAAAACTTTACTAAAAAAAGATCACAACCAGTTTTTTTTACTAGGTCGCGATCTTAACATTGCTTTATTAAGTTATAAACTTACTTTCGCCGGCTTTGGTAAGCACGCCGTTTAGCCTTTTCGAGCTTCCGCTTCCGGGCCTTTTCGATCCGTTGCTTTTCTTCCCGCTCCCGACGAATCTTAAATGGATTCTGGATAAGGAGTGTTTGCACAACTTGGAAGGCGTTAGAAACTACCCAGTAAAGGGTAATTGCGGACGAGAAGCCCAGAGCCATGAAGAAGACCATGATCGGCATGAACCAAGTCATCATCGTCGTCATGCTGTTTTTCTCCGGCATTGAGGCCATCGATAACCATGAACTAACGAAAGTGAAGACGGCCGCCAAAATCGGCAAGATGTAGTATGGGTCGGTTTGCCCAAGTTGCAACCACAAGAAGCTCCCGTGGCGCAACTCAGGGGTCCGCCAGATAGCCTGGTAGAGGGCCCACATGATTGGCAGTTGGATGATCATTGGCAGCATTGAAGACATCGGGTGGACGCCAGCTTCCTTATAGATCTTCTGGGTCTCCTCTTGCATCTTCATCATGGAATCCCGGTCCCGTGATGAATACTTCTTTTGGATTGCCTTCAATTGCGGTGCCACTTCTTGCATCCGCATCATTGACTTAGTCTGGTAGAACATCAATGGCAACAGTAGTACCCGGATGATGATGGTAAAGATAATGATCCCCATCCCATAACCACCGGTATGATTAGAGAGCCAAATAATGAACTGCGAGAAGTTATAAACAATGTAGTGGTCCCAAAAACCGGTACTATGGCTGGTTACCGGCTTATTAGAACAAGCGGCCAGCAGCATCGTCAAGCTGGCGATCGCCGCTAAGCTAAGGGCTTTTTTCTTCTTTTTCACGCTATTATTCCTCACTTTTTACTTAATTAACTTGGCCAGCTTCAAAGCATGAACCAAGTTCTTTTTAGTTTCTGCCATCTCAAGGCCATCCGCAGCCGGGCGGGCAATCACCAGAAAATCAACATCCGACCGTAACTGGGGCTTAACTTCCAGAAGCGTCTGTCTGATTCGCCGCTTAACCCAGTTACGGTGGACCGCGTTACCAATTTTTTTGCCAACGGAAATTCCCACCCGGAAGTGTTTCTGACCGGGCTTTTCCATTTGGTAAACAATGAACTTATGGTTAGCGACGGAATTATGGGTTTCAAAAACCCGTTGAAATTCACTTTCCTTTTTTACTCGGTATGACTTTCTCATGATGTCTAATCTCCAGCCTTATTCATTAAGATATGAAAAAAGGGTCGGCAAACAACAACGCCAACGATCGTTGTTCGCTGAATTGCTTGCCCGCCCTATACAATAAAAAAAGCCACTGTAACAGTGGCCGTGGTTATGCAGATAATACTTTTCTGCCCTTTTGACGCCGACGTGCTAATACCTTACGGCCATTGCTGGTGCTCATGCGCTTACGGAAGCCATGGACACGTGCACGGTGACGCTTCTTTGGTTG
>DXAF01000026.1 GCA_019117185.1 Candidatus Limosilactobacillus intestinipullorum
AAGTGCGTCATTTGACGGACATCCTTTCATATAGTTTTGATTCACTTAATATGATACCTGATGTCACGCCGAATGGCGTTTTTGCATTTACCACCAATTAGGTGGCTAACTTCATTCTATAATCCACCAAAGTTATAAAAACGGTAATTATAAGGACTATGATCTAAAAAAGAATTCTTCCCAAATTATAAGTGTTATAGAAGAAGGCAAAGAATCAGGATACCCTGATCCACTTATCTCAAGCCTTGGAATGGATAGAAGCTTAAATGATATTGAAAATAATTTCGTTAAATTAATTTTGTTGAAGGATTATACAAGAGATAAATTATTTGCATATAAGATTTATTACTTGCGTGCGGATAACGGTATGATTCATTTAATCGGGAAACAAGTTGAGCCGAGCGTTTCTAGTGAGATTAGCGAAATTCTTCACGAAAGAAGGGGAGAAGTATACAATAAACTTATTAGTGAAGCTTTTAAGGATTGCAAAGCTGAAGGTGAAAATCCTCAAAATTAATTATTCTTAAATCTAAATAAACATGACGTGTTTTAAGTAATGCCTAAACAAAAAGGATCTAACACCTCATCGAATTAGATGAAGTGCTGGATCCTTTAATATTTTCTGAACTATCACTGCCGCCACTTACGCAGCCGCTGGATGATGATGGTAATGCCGATAACAAAGACTACTCCTTCGGTGAACGGCACCGCTGCCCAGACCCCGTTGATGCCAAAGAATTGGGCCATCAGTAAGATCGCGGGGAGGAGGATGGCGTACCCGCGGAGTAGGGACAGGGCAAAGGAAGCCCGGGCATGTTGATAGCCGTCAAAAACAGGATCATCATCAGGTTCATGGCGATGAAGAAGATCCCGGTGAAGTAGATCGGCACCCCGGTGTTGGCAAAGACCGCCAACTGGGCGGAATGGTCCGTGTTGAACAGGGCGATGATCGGCGTCTTGAAGACCATCAGGATCGTGAAGTTGATGGCCACCAGGGCCAGGGTAATCAAACTTCCCCGCTTCAGCGCCTGCGTGACGTTGGCCAGGTGGCCTTCACCAAATTCACGGCTGGCGATTGGCTGGACTCCTAGGGCGACCCCGTTGGCAATTGCCAAGACGACGATGGCCGTGTTTGAGATCACCCCGTAGGCCGCCACGGCGTAGTTGTTGGCCAGCTGTAAGAGCACGTGGTTGAAAAAGTAAATGCTGACCCCGTTGCTCAGCTCGTTTAACGCGGCCGCTACCCCGAGTTTAGCCGCCCGGGCCAGCGACTTGAGCTGGGGGCGTTGCCAGTGCAGGGTCAGTTGCCGGCCCGCGAAGTGGCGGTGCCGGGTCAACACCAGTAGGCTGATCATCGGCGAGAAGAGCACGGCCAGGGCCGCCCCTTCAATCTTGAGTCCACAACCGAAGATGAAGAACCAGTCGATCAGGATGACCGCCAGGGTTTCGGTCAGGGTCGCCTTCATCGTCAGGGTTGGGTTGTTATCGTTTCGGATGAAGTTCACGCTGATGTAGCTGCACATGTATAAGGGCCCGCTCCAGGCCGCAATCCGGAGGTAGGTAATTGCCATTTGCCGGGTCTGGGCATCGGCGCCGAGAAAGTCGACGACCGGGCGGGTAAAAATTGTTAACAAAACCGCCACCAGGGTCCCAAAGACCGCTGCAAAGGTCATTAGCTCGCTGAAGAGGTCCTTGACCCGTTCGGGGTGCAAGACCTTGTTTAAGGAAAAGATGGTGGCCCCACCGACCCCTAACAAAAGCCCGGTGGCGTTAAAGAGACTGAAGATCGGCAAGACGATGTTCAGGGTTGCCAGTCCCAGCGCCCCGGCAGCGATCGAGATGAAGAGGGTGTCGATAATCACGTAGAGCGACAGTCCCAAAGTAGCGACCACGTTTCGGGTAACGTAGTGCCGTACTTCATGGTTAATCATTGAATTCATTTTACGATGTCCTCCTTAGCAGCTCCCGTCTCCCACCAGCTAGTTGGTGGGCGCCTGTCTGAGAACGATCGAATTAGATTTGGCAAAACCCGGCGATTTTGCGGTCCTTATTTATCACAATTGTTTATCTTACAAGAGAATGGCGGCAAAGTACAGGTTATCTTGCGGTAATTGTCCTCTGACAAGTGCGTTAAATTAAAATCCCGTTGCAGTGGTCAATTTCATGCTGGACGATTTCGGCGGGGAAACCGGTCAGCGTCAGTTCCTGGGGCCGCCACTGTTCATTGGTGAACCGGACTTTAATCTTCTGGTAACGGGTGGTCGGGCGCTGGCCGTCCAACGATAGGCAGCCTTCCTGCGTCTGGTATGGGTCACTTTTGACCTGCAGCACCGGGTTAAACATCACGACCTGCAGGGGACCGATGGCGGCGATGATGACCCGCTTGTTGACGCCGATCATGTTGGCAGCCATCCCCACGCACCGGTCGGCGTTGGCGGTCAGGGTGTCTTTGAGGTCTTGGGCGAGGGCGCGGTCGGCTAGAGTAGCCGGCTGGCTGACTTGTTTTAAGCTATGTTGGTCTTTGTTGATGGGTTTAATCATAATTACTTCTCCTTAACTAAAAGAGGCCCGGAGCTCAACTCCTGGTCTCTGATCTTATCAACTATTTATGATGGTGTTGCTTACCAGCGTTGCGTTGCCGGTTGCGGTTGGCAATCGTCTGGGCGGTGCTGTCCGTGGAGGATTTCTTGAGCTGGTCAATAGCGGACGCCGTCTGGCTCTGCGGTGTTACTGGTGCCTTGGGCATCTTAATCGGGTTCTTCTTTTGCTCTTCTTCAATCCGCTTCCGGATCCGTGGCCGGTAGGCGTTGATCATCAACGTCTGCAGGATGGCAAAAAGCCCCCCGATGAAGAAGTAGAGCCCCAGTCCGGCCGAAGAGGTCAACGAAATGAAGAAGGTCATGAACGGACTCATCCAGATGGCCATCTTCATCTGCTTCTTTTGGTCCTCTGGCACGCCAACCAGGCCTAAGTAGCTTTGGGCCGCGTAGGCGATGAAAGAAAGGATAGCGAAGATGATGCTGGGCTTACCAAGGGCGATGTCAAAGAAGGTCGCGTGGTACAGGTCCGGCGAGTAGCGAATGGCGGCGTACAGGGCGGCAAACACTGGTAACTGGATCAGCAGGGGCAGGCAGCCGATCCCCCCGGTGAGGCTGATGTTGTTATCCCGGTACAGGGCCATCATCTGCTGGCTGACGGCGGCCTGCTCGTCTGGGGTCTTGGCGGCCTTTTGCTTGGCGCTTAACTCCTTGATCAAAGGCTGGACCTTCGCCATCTTTTCCTGGGTGATGGTTGACTTCTTCATTTGTGAGAACATCACGGGCAGTAGGATCATCCGCACCACCACCACGATGACGATGATTGCCCAACCATAGTTGTTACCAAAGTGGGCCGCCAGCCACTCCATCAGGTGCTGCATCGGCTTAGCCATGTAGTCGTAGACAAATCCGTAGGGCTTACCGCTCTTCGTCGTCCGCACACAGCCACTGAGGGTCAGCAGCATAACGGTCAGTAGACCGGCAACCGTAATCTTTTTATGTTTCATTTGTTAATACTAACTCCTCGATTTTGATATTGAGTAACACTACATATCTTAACTTAAAGCGGCCCTAATTACTAGCGGCGGACGGCAATTATCGCCGAATTGTAAAGGTATGGCCATAATCTTGGCAGGGCCCGGTGACCTTGTCGACCCGGCTGACTTTGGCATAGGGGGTCGGCCCGGCTGCCAGGCGGTCGGTAAAGCGGTCGAGGGTGGCCGAATCACCCTGGGCCTCAATGTATACCTGGCCGGTCGGGAGGTTGCGGACAAAGCCGCTGACCCCGAGTTGCTGGGCCAGCTGGTAGGCGGACCAGCGGAACCCGACCCCTTGCACCCGACCGCTAATTGTGATTCGATAGTTAAGCATGAGTAACCTCCTCAAAAAATTCTTATTAAATAGTAAACGGTTTAACTGTATTGTACAACGGTGATTCATGGTATAATTAGCAACAAGAAAGGTAGTTATCAATGGAAGAACTAACATCGATTCACAACCAACACGTTAAAGATTGGAAGAAGCTGCAGACCAAGAAGTTCCGCCGCCAGACGGGGGAATACCTGCTCGACGGCTGGCACCTGGTGAATGAGGCCGTCAAGGCTGGCCACCACCTTAACCAGCTGATCGGGACCGCGGACCAGTTAGCGGACCACGGCGACCTGGTGGCACTCGCGGATGAAGCCTACACGGTGACGCCGGAGATCATGCGCCACGTTACCGATACGGTGACCCCCCAGGGGATTGCCGCCGTGGTTGACCTGCCAGACGCCCACCAGGTGCCGGCATCGTTGAGCGGGGCCTGGCTCTTCTTAGACCGGGTCCAAGACCCCGGTAATGTCGGGACGATGGTCCGGACCGCGGACGCGGCGGGCTTCACCGGGGTCGTCGTTGGTAGCCGGTCCGCGGACATCTTTGGTCCCAAGGTCGTCCGGTCGATGCAGGGCAGCCAGTTCCACCTCCAGCTTTTGGAAGGGGACCTGCGGAAGTGGGTCGCCGACTTTAAGGCGGCGGGGGCACCGGTTTACGGGACCCAGCTTAACCCTGCGGCCCAGAACTTCCGTGACATCCACCCGGGAGCGACCTTTGCCCTTATTATGGGTAACGAGGGCCAGGGGATGTCAAATGAATTGCTGGCCCAGACGACCGCTAACCTCTACATCCCGATGCGGGGGGACGCCGAATCGCTGAACGTGGCGGTTTCGGCCGGGATCCTGATGTTCCAGCTCAACCAGGAACTATAAGCAGTAAGCAAAACGGTTTAAATTTGTTGGTCCATTGAGTATGATGAGTACAACCAACATGAAAGGGGAATTATATGAAAACAAAGAATGAATGGCGTCACGACCGTGAGTACGTTGCAATTGTCAGTGATTTGTTAGCACAACCGGCTGTCCAAAAGCTAGCCGATTATACTCAGCACCATCATTCTAACCGTCTCCAGCACTCGATCGCCGTCTCGTACGACAGCTATCGGATTGCTAAGCGTCTCCACTTAGACTACCGGAGTACGGCCCGGGCGGGTTTGTTGCATGACCTCTTTTATTATGACTGGCGGACGACCAAGTTTGACTTGGGGACCCACGCCTTTATTCATCCCCGGGTAGCCCTGCGGAATGCAGAGAAGATTACCCCCTTGAATAAAAAAGAAAAGGATATTATCTTAAAGCACATGTTTGGTGCTACGTTAGCAACGCCGCGCTATCCAGAGAGCTTGATTGTTTCTTTAGTTGATGACTTTGAAGCAGAGCATGAATTCTTTAGCCCACTGCGTGCCAAGCTACGGCGCAAGATTAAGAAGCGGCGGATGCGGACGACTTGGTAGGGAAGGAGTATGACAATGCCAAAACTTGCTGAAAAGAAAACCACTGAGACGGGCTGCAAACTGTGCCCAAAGTTTACCCAGACCTTTATGATGCTCGGCAAGAAGTGGAACGGTCTGATCATTGAAGTCTTATTGGAACAACCGACATTGCGGTTCAAAGATATTGCCGGGGCGATCACCAAGTGCAGTGACCGGGTCCTGTGTGAGCGCCTGAAGGAACTGGAAGATGAGCAGATCATTGTTCGGAAGACTTACGCCGGCAGCAGCCGGGTCGACTACGCCCTGACCGAACGGGGCCGGGAGTTAGCACCAGTGATGAAGGCCGTCCACGCCTGGAGTGACAAGTGGTGCTAATTTTAGCTTGACCTCGCCGGGGCGAGTGGCTAAAATGGATAAGGAATTAAAGGCAATGACGAAAACTAGTAGCCGGACCGGTCTGCCAGAGAGCCGTCACCACTTCTGCAAGTGATGGTCAGTACCAGATGGTGAATTTCATTTTCCGAGCTGATACGTAATGGTATTCCGGCTGATCACCGTTATTGATCGACTTAAGTGTACTGGTCCGGTGACCGGTAAACTAGGGTGGTACCGCGAAGCTTCGTCCCTAATAGGGACGGAGCTTTTTTGATTTCAAAGGAGTTGAAAAAATGGGATTAAAGGATAAGCTGACCGAACTTCGTGACGAAGGGCTGGCGGAAATCAAAAATTCACAAGATCTGAAGAAGATCAATGAAGTACGGGTGAAGATGCTCGGTAAAAAGGGCCCCATCACCAACGTCTTACGGGGGATGCGTGACTTAAGCGCTGAAGAACGGCCCGTCGTGGGGAAATTTGCTAACAAGGTTCGTGACGACCTGACGACCGCGCTGGAAAACCGGCGGGCCGAATTGGAACAGGCGGCCATGAACGCCCAATTGGCGGCTGAAAAGTTAGACGTGACCCTGCCCGGGACCCCGGTTGCCCAGGGACAATCACACGTCATCCAACAAATCATCGACCAGGTGGTGGACCTCTTCGTTTCGATGGGGTACGAAGTCGCCGTCGGGGATGAAGTGGAGCAAGAAGTTTACAACTTT
>DXAF01000001.1 GCA_019117185.1 Candidatus Limosilactobacillus intestinipullorum
ACTAGCTTGCTAGTTCGTCTTCGAACCCCCGCAAGCACAAATAGGCCTCCAGTGTTCGGCTTTGCCGGGCACTGGAGGCCATTTGTGTACTGCGCTGTTCGTACTTTAGCTAGGCTGTAGAGATTATGTCACAGCCCTCTTTGTGCTTTCTAAAAGCTAGCTGCGCGTCGACGGGAGTTTCCGACAGGCTTGCTGCGCTTCGCAAAGCGAACTAGCAAGCTAGTTCTGTCTCCCTTTTTAATTACTTATCTTCTAAGTGTGCTTTACGAGCTTGTTCCACGTCAAATTCAGGGAACCAGATTCCTATTTCCCGGCTGGCACTATCGACCGTGTCTGACGTGTGGATGATGTTTCGTAGGTTGCCATCGGGCCATTCCCGTCCATAGTCACCACGGATGGTCCCCCACTCGGCTTCACCAGGGTTAGTAGCCCCGGCCATGTTGTGAATGGCCTGAACAACGTTTGTCCCGGAGACTACGATCCCCACGACCGGGCCTTCAGTCATGTATTCTAACAGTTCTGGGAAGAATGGCTTGTCAACCTTGTCAGAATAGTGTTGCCGCAGCTTTTCTTCGGTTGGGATAATCATCTTCAGAGCTTCGATATTGTAGCCCTTCCGTTCAATCCGCGTGATGATATCCCCGATGTGCCGGGTCTTAACACCATCCGGCTTTACCAGTACCAACGTATATTCATCTTTTACCATTGGGAAACATCTCCTTATAAATCACTAATAATAGGTTACCATATTAGGATCTCTCTTGAAAGCGGTTTTATCACTTGTCCGCTAATTCATGGTCAATGACCAAGTGCCGGCTAGCCACCGCATTAATTGCGGAACTAACCGCCCCCTTACTCAACAGGGTTAGCCGGTGCATCGCCCGGGTGGCCATCGTGTACACCATCCCCACCGCATCCACGTTAGCCAGGTTGTTCTCAGAAACATCGGTCGCCACGACAGCGTCAAATTCCAGCCCCTTCGCCAGGTAAATCGGTAAAACCAGGACCCCGGTTGGCAACTCACTATCACGGGCGTGAAGTAGGTGCAAGTCGGAAACTGACTGCTGGTGGAGGAAGCGGTAAACACTTTGCGCCTGTGCCAGGTTCTTCGTTAAGACTGCCACGGTGTCATACTTCTGGCGCAACTCAGCAACACTGCCTAACAAGGCCTGGTCGTAGGCCGCCTGGTCATAGCGGATCTTGAGCTGGGGCTTGTCCCCATGGCGGGTAAAGGAAATCACCTGGTCGCCGTCCGGCAACAATGCCCTCGCAAAGTCAGTAATTTCTTTTGTCGACCGGTAGCTCCGGTTTAACGTAATCAGGTTCGGCCGTTGGGCATCCAAGGCGGTACTTAGTTCCACCAGCATCGCCTGGGGAAGCTGAAGTGGTTTAAAAAGCGCCTGTTCACTATCACCTAAGACGGTAAACTTAGCCCGGGGAAAGGCGTGGCGCAAGTAAACCAGCATTGCTAATGGGTAGTCTTGCATCTCATCAATAAAGACATATTGGAAGGATTGGTTTTGCCCGCTGCCGGTTAACAGGTCCCGCAAGTACATTAACGGCGCCGTGTGCATTAACTTCAACCGGTGGTACTCAATTTCATCCTGGTATTCAGTTATCATTCCGATCCAGTCTCGTTTGCTAATGTTTTTAGGAAGGTCTACCTGACGTAAGAAGCGCTCGTATTGGTTATAGAAATCGATAAAATAGTTGTTATAGATTGCATCGGCAACCACCCGTAGACGGCGCTTGGCTAACTTTCGCGATAGGTATGCATACTGCTCATCCTCATCTTTAAAATCATCGATAGTGCGCTGTCCATAAAGCTGGTGGAGTTGCTGCACGTTTAGGTCATCTAAGGCCTTGGCGACCCAGTCCTTCTTTGCCTCCGTCCTTACCCGGTGCTGAAGTTCACGGATCAACTTATTCTTTAACTGAACCAGGCGGTCAGCGGTCGGCAACGAAGTCGGCAGTGCCTGGTAGATTTCCCGGATGTGGTCCGCACTAAAGAAGACCTGGCTATGGAAAGTGAGGTCCGCAAACTGGAGCTGGTCGACCGGTAATTTATGAACATAGGATCGTACCGCCGCCATCACCGTGGTTCCTTCCAAGAAATCCGCAATCGGGTAGTCGCCGCTGCCTACTTGCCGGTCCTCATACCGGTCAAAGAGGGTTTCAACCTTTAAGCCTTCAAACCGCCGGCGTAAAAAGCCCGCCAAGGTTACCTGGCGCATGTTCCGTTCACCCAGGCTAGGGAGAACTTCAGAAATGTAGTGGCTAAAGAGATTGTTGGGGCTAAAGAGGACGATCTGGTCAGCATTCAGTTCCGCCCGGCTATGGTAAAGGAGGTAGGCAATCCGCTGCAAAATTGCCGAGGTCTTTCCTGAACCCGCCACCCCTTGAACGAGCAAGAGGTCACTCTTGATGTCGCGGATGATGTCATTTTGTTCCTGCTGAATAGTAGCCACAATATTATGCATGTACTGGTCATTTTGCTCACCTAACGCAGCCTGGAGGAGTTCATCCCCCACGGTATCATTAGTGTCAAACATGTTGGTGATTTGGCCATTTTTAATAGTAAACTGGCGCTTCTTTACTAACTCGGTTGACTGAACACCGGCGGGGGTCGTGTACTTGACCGGGCCAAGGTTGCCGTTGTAGTAAACTCCCGAAATTGGAGCCCGCCAGTCATAAACCAAAAAGTCGGTCTTATCGTCGTTCATTAACGAGGCCGTTCCGATATACAGTGATTCTGGTTTTTTTTCGCCCGGGTCAAGGATGTCGATTCGACCAAAATATGGTGACCCCTGGAGGTTCTTAAGGGTCTGGAGTTGGTGTTGTAAGATAGTTTCATTTTCTGCCGCTTGCGAAACCAGCCGCCGCTGTTGCTCCAGTTCTGAACGGGACTCGGCAATATCATCGACTTCATAACGGTTAATCGATGCATTTTCGCTATAGTTCTTTTCCACCGCCCGTGTTTCCTTATGGGCGGCGGCCACGGCTTCCTCAGTTGCATCAATTTGGTGGGCAATTTCTTCATCAACCCGGTTAACCCGGGCTTGCTCACGGCGCTGTTCTTCGTCCATTAAAGACCCTCGCTTCCTAATTATTCATAGTGTACTATTGTAGCATTTTATGCCCGCTAGCCCAATTGACCAGTCTTAAGGGCTTCTAAAGGTACGTTAATGACTTCGTACATCCTTACCTTTAGTCAACACAAAGAAGGCTCTAGTATTCGGAGAATTCGAACGCTAGAGTCCCTTTGTGTACTGCTTTTTTAGGAGGGAGTGCTGTCCCCCTCACGTTAATAATTTTCCAGTTATTCGGCTGCCGCTGACTTGGGCAACTTCTTTAATGAGTGTTTCAAGATAAACGGTGCCAAAACGGTTGCCAAAATGATTACAGTAATAACATCGGAATAATACATTGACGATAGCAAGTGGGCTTCGTACCCAATCTGCGCGGTAATCAGGGCCATCTCACCCCGGGCAACCATCCCACTACCAACCACGTAGGACGAAGTCATGTTAAAGCCCGCCAGTCGGGCACCAGCGCCACAACCAACCAGCTTTGTCAAACAAGCCAGGATCGTCATTACAACCACGAAAACGATCGACTCCGAAAGGTCATCGAAGCGCATGTTTAATCCGACACTGACAAAAAATAGGGGGATAAACAGCGCATAACCAATTGGTTCAAAGCTGCGGTCAATCGTTGCCTTCCGGTGGGTATTAGCAACCGCGATCCCCGCGAAAAAGGAACCAACTGCACCGCTTAGGCCAACGTAATGGGCAATTGCAGCCATCCCCAGGCAAATAATCATGGCCATTACCGACGGTGCCGCCTCAGTCAACATCCGTTCACTGATCCGCATCAGGTATGGGGCCAACCAGCGTACTAAGAGGTAGGTCCCACCAAAGAAGAGCACTTGCAGGCATAATGCTAACCACAGGGGTAAACTACTATGGGCATTACCGCCCTCACCATTAATAACACTGATCATGATGGATAACATCATTACCCCAATAATATCGTCAGCAACCGCGGCGCCCAGGATTGTGGCCCCTTCCCGGCTGCTAAGTTGGTTAAATTCCCGCAAAACGGCAACAGAGATACTAACTGAGGTTGCCGCAAAGATAACACCGATAAAGACCGATTCCGTCTTGGTGAAACCAAAAAGGTAACTCGCCGGTGCCATGATAATGACCGGGATAATCGCCCCCGCAGCTGCCACAAAGAAGGCTGGCTTAAGGTATTTACGCAGCTGGGAAAGGTCACTTTCCAACCCCGCAATGAACATCAGGATGATAACCCCGATTTCTTGAAACTCGTTCATCATCGAATTAAGGTGTACCCAGTTAAACATTGCCGGGCCGACAATAATCCCCACCAAAATTTGACCGATTACTTCTGGGATCTCTACCCGGCGGCAGTAATGAGCCACTACTTGGGTCAACAATAAGATCCCAGCAAGGGTCGCAATAAATTCCATATTTATTCCTCCACTTCCTATTACCTGACCAATCATAGCACAAAAGCGTGAAATTATCTGGCGCCAATGAATAAACCGTCTAATTAAAGAGACGAGCACTAGGCGATTTTTGCATAATTATTTTTTTATTAAGATGGATGGCTATTTCAAGACTTTGAGTTCTACAAATGATACGATCACCTTATCGAAAGTAATCGTTGACTAAAGGAGGAAACAACATGAGCTTTTTAAACGGTAAGGTTGCCTTGATTACCGGTGCCGGACGGGCAGTTTTAAGTGATGGGAAGAGCGGCTCAATCGGCTACGGAATCGCAACCGCCTACGCCAAAGAAGGCGCGAACTTAGTCATCACGGGACGCAATGAAACAAAACTCACTGCAGCCCAGGAAGAACTAACTACCAAGTATGGGATTAAGGTGCTAGCGGTCCCAGCTGATATTAATCCGCAGGCCGATAACGAGGCCGTCGTTAAAAACGTGGTCGACAAGGCAATTGCCGATTTTGGGCGTTTGGACGTCTTAATCAATAATGCTCAGGCCTCGGCCTCGGGGGTGACCCTGGCCGACCATACTAAGGAGCAATTTGACCTGGCAATCTACTCCGGGCTCTACGCCGCCTTCTATTACATGCGGGCCTGCTACCCCCACCTAAAGAAAACCGCGGGGTCCGTCATTAACTTTGCATCCGGGGCCGGCTCATTCGGTAACTACGGACAGAGTGCTTATGCGGCCGCTAAAGAAGGCATCCGGGGGCTAAGCCGGGTGGCAGCAACGGAGTGGGCCCGTGATAACGTCAACGTTAACGTTGTGTGCCCACTTGCCTGGACCGCCAAATTAGAGCAGTTCAAAAACGCCTTCCCCGACGCCTTTAAAGCTAACGTCCACATTCCACCAATCGGCCATTTCGGTGATGCCGAAATGGAGATTGGCCGGGTATGTGTCCAACTAGCTTCCCCGGACTTTAAATACATGACTGGTGAAACAATTACCCTGGAAGGGGGCCTGGGGCAACGACCATAGGTGTAGAATAAAGAACGCTTATTGATAGTATAAAGTGACCACTAGCGTCCGGAAAAGCCGAATGCTAGTGGTCACTTTGTACTTCTGGGGAAGCTGGCCACGCTTTATGGCGAGCTTCTTCAATTGGCAACCATATTATTCCGAGTTTAACTCATAGGCCCGCCGACGGGGATTTTCCTGGTCACCAGTTACCTTAATAACCCCCCGGTAAGAGAAGCCGGTTTGTTTAGCAATGTGTTGGACCAGTTGGTTGAACTTAGAAGTATCGATGCGGAAATTTCGAATTCCGTTCGCATACTGCAGGCTAAGGATACAAGCCATGAATTGTTTGGCCAAGCCCTGACCTTGGTAGGTGGAACTAAAGCAAACGCGGTGGAGCGTTGCATAGGGATCAACGTCATTTTGCCACCGCCCATCAATTATCTGGTGAGTCGGGTCATCGCCAACAATTACGGCCGCATAGCCCGCTATAACCCGGCCATTGATAAAAACATAGCCGTTTTGGGCCTTAATGTCAGAAACGATATCGTCCTTAGCCGGATAGGTCCCCTGCCACTGCGAACTCCCCGTCTCCTTCAACTGCGCCCGGGCATCGCAAAGAATTGCTAAAATCTGTGGTAAATCAGTTACTTTGGCCTGTCGTGTGTACTTTTGCATGGTTCTTCCCACCCTTTCTAGAGTTTTAACCATAGCGTACCAAGAAAAGGTGACTACTTGCCGAAGACTTCTTAAAGTTATTACTAAGAGCGGTCCGCCGAGAAGTATTTTAAGACTCCGGGGATTTTATAGTTACCATCAATTTATAGAAAATAAAAGGAGGAGCGCCGGTACACCCGCGTTCCTCCTTTTATTTAGAGCCGTCTGGCAGAGTTGAACTGCCGTAGCACCCTTACCATGGATGTGCTCTACCTATCTGAGCTAAGACGGCACCTAAATTATAACCGAGGGTGCTTTCTCCTGGCAAGCAGCACGGCGCCGTTTAAAAAAATCCCGGGGATTTCCCGGGAAATAGTCTTATTTATCCTTCTTACCGGCCAAAAATGAGTGCCGCATCCCGTAGACAAAGTAAATTATTAGCCCAAGGACAAACCAAATTCCGGCATAGAGTTTAGCCTGGTAATCAAGACCAATGAACACGAAGAGTGCGGCTAAAAAGCCAAGCGCCGGCATTACCGGGTAGAAGGGCATCTTAAACGATGGGTCTGCGATGTCCTTACCTTCCCGCTTGCGCAAGGCGTAGATTCCCAGTGACACAAACATGAAGGCAATCAACGTCCCTGCGGAAACCAGTTGTGACAGGAAGGCAAATGGGAAGAAGGCAGCAATAACAATTGTAACAATCGTTAACGTCCACAGTGCCCGGTTCGGTCGACCCGACTTGTCTAACTTTCCTAACCACTTTGGCAGCATTCCATCACGGCCAAATGAGTAGATCAGCCGAGATCCAGCCAGACTCATCCCAATCAGGGCAGTAAACATCCCCACGACGGCAATTGCTTGTACAACCACGGCCACACCACCATGGCCGGCAGCCCGCAATGCTAAACCAACTGGCTCAGCGTTATTTGCGTACTTACTGTATGGCAAAACACCCATCAGAACCATCGCAACGGAAACAAACAGGACCACGGCAATCAGTAATGATCCCAGGATCCCCCGTGGCATCGTCTTTTGGGGGTTAATGGCTTCCGCTGAGTTAGCCGCAATTGAATCAAACCCGATGTAGGATAGGAAAATCATTGACACACCGGCGTAAATTCCTTGCCAGCCCCCAAACGGACCGTTAGCCGTTTCGTGGTACTTAGGAATAAAGGGGACGTAGTTACTGGACTTGATCGCGGTCATCCCGACTACCACAAAGAGCAGGATAGCGAATACTTTAAGGCACACCAGTAACGTCTCCACCCGGGCAGCCTTCGAAGCACCGTTGGCGATCAAAATCGCTACCAGAGCAATTACCACCACGGAAATAATGTCGACAACCCCACCTTCAGTTCCAAAGGCGTTGGATAAGGACACGGGTAGTTTGATTCCCGCCGGGGCCAACAGTGCCCGCAGGTTGGCAGACAACCCGGCCCCCACAAAGGCCAGGGCAATAAAATACTCAGCTAGTAATGCCCAACCAGCAATCCAGCCGAAGAATTCACCAAAAACCACGTTAATCCATGAATACGCTGACCCGGCAAAAGGCATTGCCGCTGCCATTTCTGCGTACGCAAAGGCGACTAAGCCGGCAACGATCGCCGCAACGACAAAGGAAATTGCAACGGCCGGACCGGTATGCATCGCTGCCACTTCACCGGGAAGAGTGAAAATGGATGCTGACACGATTGTTCCCACCCCGAGCGCTAGGAAATCCCGTACTTTCAATGACCGGACTAAGTGGCCATCCTTGTTTTCATAGACACGCGGGTCTTCTTTTCGCGTGATTGTTTTCCAAAGACTCATGACTCTTCCTCCCTCAATTAAAATTCTATTAGAATTATAAGAAAATCTTTAATTTATTCTACCAACCGTTTGCACTCTAGTCAAATATTAATTTCACATGTAACCCCTTTCCCAAAAAACCAGCTAAGCTACTGCCATCCTAGATCCCACTTGGGACGGGGAATTAACGCTTGTGAATATTTTTAGCATTTGTAGTAAACTAAAGAAAAGAACACTTCTGAGGTGACAATAATGCTTGATAACCAAGAAATTCGTGAGGCACTACGGGTCATGCGTCGGGAATATCCCGAAGCCGGTACCACCCTTACTGCTGGTACTACCTTCCACTTCCTATTGGCCGTTATCCTGAGTGCCCAGTCGACAGACCAAGCGGTGAACAAGTTAACACCGGCCCTGTTTGACCGTTTCCCCCACCCCCAAGACCTGGCCGCGGCCGAACCAGTCGACGTCGAACCATACATTAAGCGTCTGGGTCTCTACCACAATAAGGCGAAGTACCTGGTTAACTGTGCCCGCAAACTAGTAACTACCTTTGACGGGCAGGTGCCCCAAACGCTAACGGAACTAACCTCCCTACCGGGTGTAGGGCGCAAGGTGGCCAACGTTGTTTTGGCAGAGTGCTTCGCGATTCCCGCGTTCCCGGTCGACACCCACGTCAACCGGGTTGCCCACCGGCTAGCCATGGTTCCGCCTAAGGCAACCGTCTTGGCAGTTGAAAGGCGTCTCCAGGCCGCCATCCCCCGGGAAAAGTGGCTGGATGCCCACCACAGCATGATCTTTTGGGGCCGCTACCGGTGTATGGCCCGCAACCCCCGTTGTAACGACTGTCCGCTCCTCCCCATGTGCATTACGGGGCAACAAAGCGTCTTTAAGCAAAATTAAAACCGTGGCTAGTGAGAAAATCTTAACATTCCCACCAGCCACGGTTATTTTAGTATCTTGTAAGTAGTTAGCAAAGCGCCTAACCCAGCGCAGTCCGGGCCCCCATTATGATAATGAAGATCCCCATAAACAATTTAACCAGCCGGGCCCGGGCTGGCTTAGCAGTCATCCACAGGACAATTGGCGGTGCTAAAAAGGCGCCGACCAGTGAACCAGCAATTAAACCACCGGCCGCGTGCCAGTCAATACTACCACCGCTGATGTGCAAGAGGGCGCCCACGATTGACATCCCCACCAGGACATACGAAGAGGTGGCGGAAGCCGATGCCATAGACGCACCAAGCAACAGCAGTCCGGTCGTAATCGGGCCACCCCCGCTTAAGCCGGCAATCCCCACCATTAGGCCACCCATGATCCCATAGAGCACGCTCGCCACATTTGGTGATAATCGGGGCGTTTTCTTTGGCGACTGCCGGTAAAGCTTGTACACCAGCTGGGACCCGAGAAAAGCCAGGATCAGCCCGATCACAACTTTATACACCTTCTCCGGCAAAAAAGGTGCAATCAAGAAGCCAACAAAAATGCTGGGGATGGCCGCGATCATCATCCGGTTGCCCAGGCTAAAATTAATTAGCCCCCGGCGGTAGTACGACCACGACCCCATAATCAGGGCTGGTAGTGACGTGACAATCGAGGTTGCGGCAGCCGCCCCCGGGGAAAGTTGAAAGATGGCGGTCAAGACGCCTAGGTAAATTGCGCCACCCCCACCGCCGAGTGAAATCACGAAGACCCCGACGGCCAAGCCAACGATCACCATCAACAGTAGGTTACTCATTGTTTACTCCTCCTCAAGCTTTTTTCGCCGCATATATTGCAATTCAAAGGTAATGGCAAATGAAACCAGCAGAAAGGCAATTACGATCCAATAAGGGTACTGGTAGTTAACGTCCAGCAAAGCCCCAGAAATCAAGGGACCGATAATGTTACCAACACTGGTCAAGGACATGTTAACACCATTTAGCAACCCCTGATTATCGCTGCCGAGCTTGGTTAGTAAGGTGGTAATCGCCGGCCGCAACATGTCAAAAGCTTCAAATACCACTAAGGTCGCCACAATCAGCTGCCAGTGAGAATGGTCATAGATGACAAAGACGGTCCCGGCCGCACTAGCAAAGAAGCAGTAGCGAATCAATCGCACTTCTCCCCACCACTGAACCATCCGGTCAAATAAGAAGACCTGGAGGACCAGCGAGATGATCCCATTTAATGTCAATACCAAGGCAATTGCTTGGAGGTCAAAGTTATGAACCTCGTTGACATACAGGCTGTAAATACTCTCAAAGCCTGCTAAACCAAAGGCCATCACGAAAATCATTACAAATAGGGTAACCATCAATGGCGTTAGCAATTGTTTAACCTGGCTCCAGCCCCCCTGCAGCAACTCGTTTTCCGGGTTGTTGGTTGAGCTTTTAAACCGTTCGTCATCATCGCGCGGCAGCATCACCAGGGCAACTACCGTGCTGACCAGGCCCAAGATGCCGGCCACCCAGAAAGGGAACTTGTAGTTGATGTTAGCGAGGATACCGCCCAGGCCGGGCCCCAAAATTAGTCCCCCGCTAAAGGCGGCCGATAACCAGCCAATAACCTTGGCCCGGTCCTTAACACTCGTCAGGTCCGCTGCCAAGGCCATTGAGGTTGGAACGAACATGGCGGCTGATAAACCGTCGACGGCCCGTGACAGGTCAAAGAGCCATAGCTGGCTAGCCAGCGCAAAAACAAATTCGGCCAAAGAAAAGACGAGCAGTCCCCAGACCAGCATTGGCTTCCGACCGGCCTTATCCGAAATCCGGCCAACTATTGGTGAAGCTACGAATTGCACAAAGGCAAAAAGTGAGGACATCACTCCCATGTCAAAGGCTGAAAAGTGGTACTCATTTTTGATAAAGGGCATCACGGGAAAGATCAGGCTCATCCCGAGGCAAATTAAAAATTCACAGAAAATGACAACGGCAATGATCTTTTTTACTTCACGGCTCATTGTTAACGTTTCCTTTCACTAATTTATTCCGCGGCAAAAGGGAGTGAGACAGGACTAGCTTGCTAGTTCGTTTTTCGAAACGAAGCAAGCCTGTCGGGAACCCCTGTCGACGCGCAGCTAGCCTTTAAAAAGCACAAATAGGCCTCCAGAGTTCGACTTTGCCGGGCACTGGAGGCCATTTGTGTACTGCGCTGTTCATGTTTTAACTAGGTTGTAGAGCTTTTGTCACAGCCTCTTTACTGCGTAATAGTAAGTGTAACATTAACCAGTTAAGTTGACCAGCCCTAAGCCTGCTTATTCGCTTCCAGGCTTTCCTGGTACTTTTCCTTGATGAAATTAGCTGACGTTTGCAGCTTGTCCAATTCTTCTGGTGTCAGGTCCAATTGTACCTGTTCCTCAATCCCATCACGGCCGACAACGGCAGGATATGACAAGTATGAGTCATACTCTTCACGGAAGTTTGATACCGCCATCACAGTCCGTGAGCCAGACAAAATGGTGTTAACCAGGCGGACCGCCGCAGTTGCGACACCGTAGTTCGTGTACTTTTTCCCTTGGAAGACCTTCCAGCCACCCATCCGGGCTTCATGGTCCAACTCTTCCAGGTCAAGACCGCGTTCCTTGGCCAGCTTAGTAATCGGCTGTTCCAGAACACGGACCGTCGACCAAGCAGTGAACTGGGAATTACCGTGCTCACCAAGGTTATAGCCTTCCACGGAGCGGGGGTCAACATGGAGCCGGTCGGCCACGGCCCGCTTCATCCGTGCAGAATCCAGCAGGGTTCCAGTCCCCAGCACGTGTTCCTTCGGCAGGCCAGTGACAGATTGGTAAATTGAAGTAATAACATCCACGGGGTTAGTAATGACAACGATCTTACCATTAAAGCCGCTTTCCTTAATCTTCTTAGCGACTTCTGGGACAGCCTTCCGGGTAAATGGCAGTTCAGCGAACCGGTCAGCATTTGGGTTATCTTCCAATTTAATGTCACCAAGCGCCGAAACAATCACGTCGGTGTCCTTTAGTTGTTGGTAATCATTTACAAAGATATTAGTATGGTGGAGCAGGTTGGCCATGGCATCCTTAAAGTCTAAGGCGTCGGCGTTAACCTTGGCTTCGTTTTTATCAATTAAAACCAAGTCATCCGCAAACCCATTGGCAACAATGTAGTGAGCAACGGTTGCTCCCACGTTTCCCATACCGATAACTGCTACTTTTCGTGTCATTATATAAGACCCCTTTCATTAATTTAGAATGTGGATAATTCTAATCGGATTTTAATATAACACAGTAGGCGGGACCTGGCTAGCCCTAATTTAAAAAACTTGCGGCTGCGAGGAAACAGAGTTTTCTCACAGCCGCAAGTAAAAGCGGTTAATTAAGTTAATTTTATCGACAGTTAATTAGGCCTCTTCGCCAGCCACCTTGACAATTGCCTTAGAGATGTTGCCCAGCTTACCACTCACAAAGTCTTCAACGTGGGCAAAGTCAAGTAAGTTGGAAATCAACGGCAGTGGGTCCACATCACCGGATTGCAGTAGTGCGATTGAGTCTTCAAAGGTGTAAGGGTTAATGAAGGAACCTTGGATGTGTAGCTGCTTTTGGTAGACCTTGTAGGTGTTTACCTTAAATTCAGAGTCAGGATTACCAACCCCAAACATCAGGACCTGACCACCACGGCGGGCAGCTTCAACAGCCTGTTCCTGAGTCTTTGGTAGGCCAACGGCTTCCACCACAATGTCGTAGGAGTCTGGTTTAATCGCATCGGGTTCCTTGATGTTATTGATGGTCTTAAAGCCAAAGTGCTTCTTGTTGTTTTCAAGCTTTTCATCAACGGTCCCCGCCAGGGTAACTTCCTTAACCCCACGGGACTTAAGGATTTGAGCAATCAGTTGACCTTCAAAACCGTCACCAATGATCAAAGCAGTTTGATATGGGTGGGTCTCCAGTAGGTCAACACCGTGGGCAGCGCAAGAAATTGGCTCAATCACCGCAGCTGCTTCGAGGGAAACATTGTCCGGAACGTGGTAAACAACTTCTTCTGGTGCCGTGAAGTATTCGGCAAAGCCCCCATCACGGGTTACCCCTACGGCATCCAGGTGTTCACATAATTCGGGACGGGAAGTCCGGCAGTAGAAGCACTTATGACAGTAAATATTCGGGTCCACGCTGACCCGGTCGCCAACCTTGAAGTCCGTTACCTCACTACCAACTTCGGCTACCACACCAGAGTTTTCGTGGCCAAGTACAATCGGTGGCACCGCATCGGCAGAACCGGGTAGGCCATTGTAAAGAGCCTTATCAGTCCCACAGATACCAGCCCAGGCCGTGTGAACTAACACTTCGTTAGGCTTAACCGCTGGCTTCTTGTAATTGTCTTCTACTTCTAACTTCTTAACCGCCGTCATTACTAATGCTTTCATGGCTTCTTCCTCCTTAAAATTATTTTCTAACCTTTGACAACTTCACAAAATTCAATTGTTTCATCATTAGGTCCCACGATGTTGAAGAACTTAATACCGTGCTGCCAGTAGTCGAGGTGTTGAACCTGGTCTTCCTTAACGTTAAAACCTTCCGCCTTTGCTGCCTTGTATGCACCGTCGGCATCCGCAACGTTTAACGAAATGTGGTTAATCGCTCCGGTCTTATGAACCGCACCTTCGCTATCCCAAATTTCCAGCATCAGGTGACCATACTTCATAAAGACAACCTGGTGTCCCTGATCATCAGTATCAAACTCACCCTGTTTCTTAAAACCAAGTTTTTCCCAAAAAGTAATTGTCTTTGCCAAATCATCAGTTGGAATACCAACGTGTGCTAAATCGTCAAAATACCCGGCAAGGCTTTTATTAAATGCCATTGCGTGCCGCCTCCTTGAAATTCTTTAATTTCCTTTCAACGCCTTTTATGATAGGGCTTACATTTTAATATGTCAACCGGTTAACATTTTGTAAAACGTTTATCACCAAGGTATGTTAAGCGGTTACCATATTCGGTAATCGTTCGGCGAGTAAGGACCGGGGCCACCAGCTTTTACCCTTTAACTAGTTAAGAAATTTCTTTTTTACTTTGGTAGATTGTAAAATTTAAGTTGAACATTTTAGTAGACAGAAAAACCCATAAAGGTCTTTAATGGTGTCGCTAAACAAAATCCATGAAAGAAGGACCTTTATGGGCACCAATATTTTATCATTTGAAGACCGCATTGTCATCGAAACGCTTCGTCATGAAAAGCGATCTCTTCGATATATCGCTGATTACCTGGGCTTTAGTAAGACTACTATCTTTAATGAAATTCACCGGTTAAAGGGTGAATACCATGCGACTA
>DXAF01000027.1 GCA_019117185.1 Candidatus Limosilactobacillus intestinipullorum
AAGTGCGTCATTTGACGGACATCCTTTCATATAGTTTTGATTCACTTAATATGATACCTGATGTCACGCCGAATGGCGTTTTTGCATTTACCACCAATTAGGTGGCTAACTTCATTCTATAATCCACCAAAAAGGGATTGTGATATAAGTCCTCAACAAAGATAAAAATATTACTGCGCAGTACACGAAGAGGCCTTTAGCGTTTGGGAAATCCAAATGCTAAAGGCCTCTTCGTGCTTCTTACAGGCTAACTACACCTCGACGGGAGTTCCCGACAGGCTTGCTGCGCTTCGAAAAACGAACTAGCAAGCTAGTCCTGTCACACTCCCTTTCACTTTATCAAATTAACGGTTAAACAGGGTATCGATTGACTGGTGGTTGTGGATCCGGACAATTGCTTCCTTCAACAGGTCCGCAACGGAAAGTTGGACCAGCTTATCAAATTGCTTTGCGGCGGGTAAGTGAATCGTATCCGTCACAATTACCTTCTCTAGCAGCGAATTCTGCAATACGGTTACGGCATCACCCGACAATACGGGGTGGGTCGCAACCCCATAAATTTTCTTTGCGCCAAACTTGGCTAATGCCTGGGCCGAAAGCTTCATCCGCACCCCAGTATCAACAATATCATCAACAACTAGGGCTGTCTTATCCTTAACGTCCCCAATTACGTATTCAGGAACCTCTTGTTCCGTCTGCTCCCGGACTTCATCGACCCGGTTATCAATGATTGCAATCGGTGCCTTGATCCGTTCGGCAAACTTACGGGCGAAACTTACCCCCGCATGGTCAGGGGCGACCACGACGGTATCATCATTAATCAAGTGGTGTTGGTAGAAGTAGTCCGCAAAAAGACTCGTTGCCTGGAGGTGGTCCACCGGAATATCAAAGAAGCCTTGGACCTGGGCAGCATGGAGGTCGATCGTAACCAGCCGGTTAATCTGGTCCATCTCTAGCAGGTTGGCAACCAACTTAGCCGTAATTGGTTCCCGGCTCCGGGCTTTCCGGTCCTGACGCGCGTAGCCATAGTATGGCATTACCACGTTAATTTTAGCCGCACTGGCCCGCCGCAAGGCATCCACCATGATCAATAATTCCATTAGGTTGGTGTTTACTGGGTCCGAAACCGACTGGATGACGTAGACCTCACACCCCCGAACACTCTCGTCAATGGTAATCTTAATCTCACCATCCGCAAAGTGATTAACCGACGCCTTACTAAGGGGCAAGCCAATCTTTTCAGCGATTGACTCCGCTAACGGCTGGTTCGAATTTAAAGCAAACAACCGGACATTTTGCGCATCTTTTATCTGGGTCATTGTTGTACCCCCTTTTTCCATACAATATTTAGCCTTATTATCGCAACATTTACCGCCGCAATCAAGTAGCACTTCTGTTAATTAGTCACAAGTCCTGGGGTTTGATCCCCGTCATCCCAATCAGGGGGTCAATCTGCCCCGCTTCAACCATCGCCGGCGTTAAAATTGGCTCTGCTTCTTCCGAGGTTGGCAAACTAGCGCTAGGCGCGGCCGGTTGGGCAACGGGACCATGGTTAGTGTCAGCGGGCTCACTTCCCTGCCACCGCACTTGCAGGCGTTCTAACAAGGTCGTTTTCCGGTTAGTCCCCACCGTGTGAACCGCCGTCGCCATCGCCTGGGCTTCCCCAAGGAGAACTAACTTATCTGCGGCCCGGGTAATCGCCGTGTATACTAGGTTGCGTTGGAGCATCCGGCTAAACTGCCGCACAACCGGGAGGAGGACCATTTTAAACTGACTCCCCTGTGACTTATGAATTGAAATGGCATAAGCCAGCTGCAACTGGCCCCACTCCATCCGGTGGTAAGTCACCTCATTACCATCAAAGTCAATGGTCATCGATGACCCCTTCTTCCCCTTCTGGTTTTCAATCGCCACAATTTCACCAATGTCACCATTAAAGACGTTATTTTCAGGGCTGTTAACCAACTGCAAGACCTTGTCACCAACCCGGAAGGTCTGACCCCGAAAATCAACTTCCGGTCGGCCGGTGGCGGCTGGGTTATAGACCGATTGGGCAAGCTCATTTAGGTTGTCCACCCCCGCGGCTCCCCGGTACATCGGTGCTAAAATTTGCACATCGGTGGCTGAAAAGCCCCGCTGCTGGGCCAGTTTAATAATTTGCTCTACTACATCGGGTACCTGCCAGGCCTGGCACGGGATAAATGAACGGTCAGCTTTTTTAGCCATTAAGTCGGCGGGCACGTGCCCCTCTTTAATGGCATGGGCCAGCGGAATAATTGTTGAATCAGCCGCCTGGCGGTGGATATTGGTTAATTCAATCTTAGGCAGTTTGGCAAAGGCCAATAAATCGTGGAAGACCTGGCCCGGGCCAACGGAAGGTAACTGGTCCTTATCCCCGACAAAAACTACATGCATTGAAGTTGGAATCGCCTGAACCAGGGTCTTAAAAAGAAGGGTGTCAACCATCGACATTTCGTCAACAATAAGCAATGACCCCTTGAGGTCCCGGCTATTGAGGTCGGTCGGTAGTTCACGGCCGTTCAAACCGAGGAGACGGTGGATGGTACTAGCAGGCAGGTCCGTCGCCTCACTCATCCGTTTTGCGGCCCGCCCCGTCGGTGCTGCTAAGCGGATAGGGAAGGTCTTATCTTTGTATTGGTCAATGTCAAGAGACAGCTGGTGGACCTTAGCATAACACTCAACGATCCCCCGAATAATGGTCGTCTTACCGGTCCCTGGCCCCCCGGTTAGTAAGAGGACCTTGTTATTGAGGGCCGTCTTGATCGCTTGAACCTGAACCTGGTCATACTTAATCCCACTTTCCTTTTCCACGTGGTGAAGCGTCTTTAAAACGGTTGCTTCGGCCACGGCGGGCTCCGTAGTTGTTACCAGGCGATTTAACTGGTCCGCAATCTGGTACTCAGCCTTGTACAGTGGGGCCGGGTATAAACGGTCGTGGTCGTAGTTAATCTGCCGGTCCTTTTCTAGTTTAACAATCTGGTCGGCAACCACCGTTGAAGCTAACTGGCGACCACACCCCTCGTTTAAGAGCCGCAGGGCGTTTCCCAGCAGTGGCTGTACACTGGTGTAGGTATCACCCGTGGCCATCGTAAGGTCGTCTAAGGACTGGATGATAGCCGCATTGATCCGGCGGGGGTCATCATCTTTCACCCCGACCTTTTGGGCAACCTGGTCCGCCCGCTTGAAGCTAATGCCATCAATGTCAGTGGCAAGCTGGTAAGGATTTTCACTAATTATGTGGAGGGCCTCTTCACCATAGCGATCAACGATCGTGCTAATCAAGTTACTCCCAAAACCGTAGTCGTTTAACCCAATGATCACCTCATCAAGCCCCTTGCTGGCCTGGAGGTTTTCAATCAGTGACTGCTTAACCGCCGACCGGAGCTTCAAGTCGTCTAATACGTGCGGGTCAGCACTAATCTTTTTAATTGCGTCCGTTCCTAGTGCATCAACGACCTTTTCGGCGGTCTTTTGACCAACACCGGGAAATTGCTTTCCCGCAAGATACTCAATTAAGCCATCCCGACTAGTGGGTTGGTTGACGTGGTAAGAACTAGCTTGGAACTGCCGACCGTAGCGGGGGTGGTCAACCAACTGCCCCTCAAAACGGTAGGTCTGGTCATCACGGAGGTCCCCAAAACTGCCGGTGACCGTAATCTCGCTTTCCGACCAGTCAAAGTTCGCTTCCTCCACCGACACCGCCAATACCTTGTAGTAAGAATCAGGACTGGTAAAGATCTCCGACTGAACCTGACCAACAAAAAAAGACGGCTCCGTCGGCGTCTTGAATAAGTCCATTTCAGTTGCCATTGAAGTCATCCTTTCTCCAACTATTTATTTTTCCCCTGGGTGGCACGGAGGGTCTTCTCGATTTCGGCCAACCGTTGTTCACTCTTAGCGTAGTAGGTTGGGCTGAGTTGCTTAGCCTGGGCTAAGTAGTCCTGGTATGGTTCCCCTAAAACCATGGCTACAATCCCCCTGTTAAACTGCGTATCGGCCCGGCCCGGATGGCGCTTTAGGATTGCGTCATAGTACTTCTTGGCCGTCGTAAATTCACCCAGCGCTAATAGTGAGTCCCCTAAGACCTGGTTGATTTCTGGATCTTCAGCCCGCAATTCATGAGCCGTGATCCCGTAGGCAACCGCCTGCTTATGCTGACCCTTCTTCATGTAGCTTTGCGCCAACATCAGGTAGGAGTCCGCCTTTAGTTTCTTATCACTAATCTTGTTGTAAAGGGCAATCGCCCGGTCTGGCTTCCCCACTTCATAGTAGAGGTTACCCAGGCCGTAATTAAGGAGGTCAATTGCTGCTTGGTCTGCCTTCGCCTCAAAAATTCCCAACGCCTTCATGAAAAGTTCTTCCGCTTGTTGATAGTCGTTAAGCCGGGTGAGCAGCGAACCGAGGTCGTAATAATTATTTACCTTATCGGGATGCTCATCGATCGCCTGGATAAGCTTGTGAACCAACTTCTCCGTTTCCCGCTTCTTATTATTCTTCAACTCGTTATCATTAGTCATCACAATCACCTCATCAAATTGTGTCCGTCGGGTCAACCGTCGTCTTGTGCAGGTATGAAGTCTCGTTCCACTGGGCCAGCGTAAAGTGCTCTGCGTCATCAGTCGTTAAAACGGTTGTGGAAGTATTGCTTAACCCACCGCGGTCTTTTAGGTGCGGTAGGGGGGTCCCAATTAGGGCATTAATCGTCGCGTTTAACGCCGCCCCGTGTGAGACTACCAGGATGTTTTCAGTCGGGTTGAGCCGGCAAAATTCCTTAATGGCAGACCCAACCCGGGCAATCACCTGGGCAAAGCTTTCGCTACCGGTTACCCGTTCATCATACTGGTCTGGGTGGTGACGGAAGTTTTTCAGTTCGGTTGGCCACTTCTTAGCAACCGCATCAAAATGCATCCCTTCCATTTGTCCCAGGTTAAATTCCATCAGGCGACTGTCAATCGTCAGACGGACCGGCTGGTCAAGGTGCTCGATCAGCCGTTCTGCAGTTACCCGGGCCCGTTTCAGTGGGCTCGCGTAGGCGTGGGCAAACCGGATCGGACGTAAGTAGTCCGCCAGTAGTTCAATCTCCCGATAACTCTGGGGGAGCAAGGGCGAATCCCCATGGGCCCCCTGGTAGCGGGACTCTAAATTCCATTCAGTTTTTCCATGACGGATTAGGTAAACTTTTGTCATTATAATCGCAGACCTTTTTATTTAATATCTTACCAAAAAATCATTTACTTGTTCACTCTTGTTTTCAAATATGTATTGCAGGCCACCACGGTTGGCCGCCCGCTAAATAAAAATTATGTTAGCTTAGACATACTGCAATTGCCGGTCCCCATTGTAGGCCCGGTCGATGATTGCGCTGCCGAGGCACTCATCACCGTCGTAGAAAACCACGGCTTGTCCCGGCGTAATTGCCCGGGCTGGGTCATCGAACTCAACGGTCACGGTCTGACCATCGTCCGCCAGGTGGACGGTTACCCCCACATCGGTCTGCCGGTAACGGAACTTGGCGGTGCAATGGAAGTCATGACCGTAACGACTAACCACATCATCGACCCAATGAATGTCACTGGCCACCAGGTGAGTGGCATACAGGTGGTCATTATGGTAACCCTGGCCAACGTAAAGGACATTCTTCTTGATGTCCTTACCGATTACAAACCACGGTTCATTGCTTTCCTTGTTACCACCCAGGCCCAGGCCCCGACGCTGGCCAATGGTATAGTACATCAGGCCCATGTGCTTACCAACAACTTTACCATCCACGGTCTCCATGTTACCCGGCTGGGCCGGGATATACTGGCTTAAGAACTCACGGAAGTGGCCATCTTCACCAATAAAGCAAATCCCCACGGAATCCTTCTTATTAGCAGTCGCGAGTCCCGCTTCCTTAGCAATTTGGCGGATCTCTGGTTTAGTATACTTGGCTAGTGGGAACATGACCTTATCTAATTGCTGGTAGTCCAGCTGGCTCAAGAAGTAGGTCTGGTCCTTGTGCTGGTCGGCCGCCCGCATTAGGTGCATCCGCCCATCAGCATCCCGCTTTAAGTCAGCATAGTGGCCGGTAGCTACGTAGTCGGCCCCTAGCTGGTTGGCGTATTCGATAAAGGCTTTAAACTTAATCTCCTTATTGCAGATCACGTCTGGGTTGGGGGTCCGTCCCTTCTTGTATTCGGCAATAAAGTATTTAAAGACCCGGTCCCAGTACTCCTTTTCAAAGTTAACGGAATAATAAGGGATCCCAATCTTCGCTGCTACCTTAGCAACATCCTTATAGTCTTCAGTAGCGGTGCAAACACCATTTTCATCAGTATCGTCCCAATTTTTCATGAAAACACCGACGACATCATAACCCTGCCGCTTTAAAAGCAATGCCGTTACGGAGGAGTCAACGCCCCCGCTCATACCGACAACAACACGCGTTTGGCTGTGGTCAGTCATTTCTTATCACCATCATTTCAAATAGATTCTGGAATAATCTACGATTGAAGGTCGCATGCATCCAGTGTCGTTTATTGTAACAAAAACCGCCAGTCCCTGCACTTATTTTTCCTCACTACTAATAAAGACGTTTCTTTCCAGCATTTCTTTTAAAATAAAATGTAATTGTTCCACAAACTCAGCCGACCGCTGGTGGGTAAAGATATTGATCTTACGGGCACCATTACCGGTAACGGTTTCCATTTTAAAGCCATCCAAGCTGGCATTAATCAAGATCCGTAGCCGGGCAACCGGCTTAAAGGGATTATCGGTGTCCAGGCTCCCCTTATATTCAAAGTTTCCTCGCCGGGTTTGCTCAAACCCAAGGTCAATGAGGGTATACTTCTTAACTTCTGGGCTGATCGTATAGGTGACCGTGTCCCCAACCAGCTGAACGTTTTTTTTAAATTCCATTCTTACCTGCACCCCCATCCAGCTGCTTTAGTTTATTGACAATCTTAACTACGGCGGCAATTAGCTTATCAATATCCTCATCGGTATTTAACGCCCCAAAGCTAATCCGAATTGACTGGCTGATCCGGGGGCTGTCCGGGCCAAACATTGCAGTTAACACGTGGGAAGGCTCGATACTGCCAGCCGTGCAAGCTGAGCCCCCCGAAACGGCAATCCCGGCCAGGTCAAGGTCCGTCTGCATCACATAGGTGGAAATCCCCTTAAACCAGATATTAAGGACGTGGTTTAGGTTGTCGGGCTTGATTTCGCCATTAATGGCAAAATCAACACCATTTTCTCGCAGGCCGTTAACAATCCTTTGTTTGAAGTGGTAATAGCGCGCTTGTCGGCGGGCCTTTTCTTCTGCCGTGTCAACCGCTACCGCCTTGGCAAAGGCTGCTACTGCGGGGACGTTTTCGGTTCCTGCCCGGCGCTTAGTTTCCTGGTCACCACCCTTCAGATAACTGGGAAAGTTAATACCATTGCGCCGGTATAAAAAGCCCATCATCTTAGGCCCGTTTAACTTATGGGCCGAGGTTGACAGGAGGTCAATGTGGTCCCGTTTAACGTCAATTGGCAACAACCCGTAGGCCTGAACGGCATCGGTATGGAACCAGGCCTGGTGGTCAGCAAGGATTTCACCGATCTCATGGATGGGCATCCGGCTACCGACTTCATTATTCCCGGCCATAATGGTGACCAGGATGGTATCATCACGTAGCGCAGCCTTAAAGTCCGCCAGCGAAATGTTACCATTTTCATCCACCGGTAAGTAGGTAACCGTAAAGCCCTGCTCTTCTAGAAAATGCAGAGGCTTTAAAACCGCCTCGTGCTCAATGGCGGTACTAATAATGTGCTTGCCCAACTTTTGCCGAGCAAAGGCGGTCTGAATAATGGCGGTGTTATCACTCTCGGTCCCACCACTGGTAATCACGATTTCATCGTCATCAGCATTAATGCTCTGGGCAAGAATGTGCCGGCTATTTTCCAGTAATAGTTTGGCTTGGCGACCGTATGAATAACCAGTCGAGGCGTTCCCCCACGTATCCTTCATCCGGGCAGTCATCTCCGCGATTACCGCCGGCGTCATCGGTGTCGTCGCCGCGTTATCCAAGTAAACTTCCTTCACGATCATATCTCCTTTTTAATTATGCCGCACGGTCTTTGAAGAGTTGCAAAAGCATCTTAGCCGACCGTTTTCCCGCGTCAATGATAAAGTCATCAAAGCTGACCCCGGCGTCTTCATCACCAGTGTCAGACATTGCCCGGACAACAACGTATGGTACCTGGTGGTCAGTTGCGACCTGGCCAACCGCTGCCCCTTCCATTTCACTCGAAAGGGCATCCGGGAAATGTTTCAAAATATCCGCAATTGCTTCCTGGCTAGCAATGAACTGATCACCAGACACGATGAGCCCTCGCTTGATGGTTAACCCAATCTGTTCACCGGCCGTTTCGAGGGCCTGACCCCACTTTTCAGAAGCCGTAAAGCGGGGCTCCTTGCCCGGCAGTTGACCATACTGGTAGTCAAAGGTCGTGGCGTCTACGTCGTGGTACGCGGTAGCGGTTGAAATTACAACGTCACCCACGTGCAGGCCCTGACCAATCCCACCGGCGGAACCAGAATTAATTACCACGTCAGCCCCGCATTCGGTAATCAAGTGTTCCGTAGTGATCCCTGCTTCCACCTTACCAATGCCCGATTCAACAAGCACCACTGACTGACCAAAAATTTGTCCAAAGTAGTACTGCTTACCACCAATTTCTTTAACCTCTTCATTAGTAAGTTGGGCCTTTAATTCTTTAATTTCTTCCGGCATTGCACAAATAATTCCGAAACGCATTACTTTCACTCCTCTTATCCTACGTAAAATAAAATCAAATAAACAATAACGATCGCAACTAGCAAGCCAATGATGGCAATGTTAAGTTTGCGCTTTAGGACCGCCGTCTTTTCTGCCGCGGTTGCTGACTTTTCCTGGTCGGCATACTGTTGGCGGCCAGCCGTCACTGCATCCGGCACAGTGTCCGTATTGCCGATTTTTACCTGCTGCTTTTGGCGGGCAAGCTGCTCACGGTACTCTTGACGAGACAGGTGCTCATCCGTGGTTGGTTGCTTGAGGTCAGCCATTTGTCTTCATCCCCCGCCAGTAGTAAATGGCCATGACCGTCTTGGCATCTTCAATCTCACCGCGGTCAACCATCGCGAGTGCTTCAGCCAACGTCACTGTCACTAGGGACAGCTGTTCATCGGCATCTTGGGGCAGCTTTTTTTCAACGGGGTGCAAGCCGGTCGCCACGTAAAGGGTCATGTACTCATCCATGCAGCCAACCGACGTGTAGAACCCCGCCACCCGCTTCAATTGGTCCGCCCGCAGCCGGGTCTCCTCGTTTAATTCACGGATAGCTGCATGCTTAGCACTCGTCTGGTCCCGTGAGTCAACTTTACCAGCGGGAATCTCCAAGGTGGTCTTAGCGATTGGTGCCCGCCACTGCTTCTCTAAGATCATCTTATCATCAGCCGTAATTACTAACAGCCCCACGGCAGGTGCGTGGTGGACAATCTCACGCTGGGCAACATGCCCCTGGGGGGTCTTAACCTGCTGAACTTCCACTTTAATTAGGTGGCCATTAAACACCGTCTGACTACTAAGGGGCTTTTCTTCAAACTGCATCCCACTAACCTCCTTACCTAAGTACGCGAACGTGCGCTGCTTGTGGGCCCTTCTTGCCCTGAACAATGACGAGGGAAACCGTTTCGTGCGGGTGGAGTACCCGACGGTGGTTCCCCTCTATTCCGCTATAATGAACAAAAATTTCACCTTCGTGGGGAACCGTGATAAATCCCCAGCCTTTTTGTTCATCGAAGCTCTTAACTTCACCTTTAAGCATTCTTTCACCTACTAAAATAAAAATACCAAGCAACAAGCGTCACTTGGTATTTTACACCGCCGCAAAATGATTGTCATTGATTGACCCATTAACGACGACGTTTATAATAATTTTTTATTTTTCTAACCCTTCGTCAACCGTTTCCGGGAAGTTTTCCCGAACGATCTTTGCACACCGGGCACAAAGCATTGGGTAGGCCGGATCACTACCAACATCTTCCTTAACCATCCGACAACGAACACAGGTTTCACCAGCAGCTGGCGATACCTTAACAGCAACCCCGTCATTATACTGGTCAACATCTGCCGGCGCATCAGCAAGCGGATGCATGTGTAAGGCGGAAACGCCAAGCAGGAGGGCAACGTTCTCGTTTAAGCTGTCCACTAACTTCTGTTGGTTATCATCTAAGTAGAGGTCAACCTGCGCTTCCAGAGACTTACCAATTTCTTTGTTGTTCCGCGCTTCTTCTAGTCCCTTTAAGACGTGTGAACGCACATCCATGAATTGGTCCCACTTATCAAGCAGGGCCGCCTCATTTTCAAAGGACCGGGCGTCGGGGATTTCGGTCAGTTGGACAAATTCCTCTGGTTCATCCATATATTCCCAAACCTCTTCGGTCGTGTGTGGCAGAATTGGCGTCAACAACTTCACCATGGTTAAGAGAATATCATAAAAGACCGTTTGCATTGACCGCCGAGCTGCAAAGTCCGCCGGTTCAATGTATAAGACATCCTTGGCCAGGTTCATGTAGAAGGCCGACAAGTCATTGTTAACAAAGTTAATCAATAGCTTGTAAGCATCCAAGAAGTTGTAGGCATCAAAGTAAGCCCGCATCTGCTTCAAGAAGTGGTTAAGTTTAACCAGCATATACTGGTCAACACTCGTCAACTTATCATACGAAACGGTGTCGGTCGCCGGCGTAAAGTCACCGGTGTTTGCCAGCAAGAAGCGGAAGGTGTTCCGTAACTTCCGGTAGGCTTCCGAAATCTGTTGGAAGGTCCCCATTGAAACCCGAACGTCCGCTGAGGTATCAGCCGACATTACCCAAAGCCGGATGATTTCTGCCCCCATCTGCTTAACAACCTTATTCGGGTCAATTACGTTCCCCATTGTCTTGGACATCTTCTTGCCCTTCTTATCAAGGGTAAAACCTTGGGAAACGATGCCCTTGTATGGGGCCTGGCCAGAGCAAACCACACTAGTAATCAAACTGGAGTTAAACCAACCCCGGTACTGGTCTGACCCTTCTAGGTAGAGGTCAGCAGGATAAGTCAGGTAGTCCCGCTCTGCTAAGACTCCCTGGTGAGAAGAACCAGAGTCAAACCAAACATCCATGATGTCAGTTTCCTTCGTGAACTTACCGTGGGGCGAGTGTTCGTTCGTGTAACCCGCAGGCAGCAAGTCCTTAGCATCACGGTCAAACCAAACGTTCGAACCGTACTTAGCAAAGAGGTCGGCCACGTGGTTAATGGTTGCTTCCTCCATAATTGGGGTCCCGTCTTCGGCGTAGAAAATTGGTAATGGAACACCCCAAACCCGCTGCCGGGAAATTACCCAGTCGCCACGGTCCTTGATCATGTTACGGAGACGAACCTTCCCCCATGATGGCTTATATTCAACCTTTTCAAGGGCATTAAGAATGTCTTGACGCATCTTATCAATCGAAACGAACCACTGGTCGGTCGCCCGGAAGATAATCGGCTTCTTCGTCCGCCAATCAAATGGGTAGGAGTGCTTAAGTGGTTCTTCGAGCAAGAGCGCCCCGGTTTCTTCCAGCTTCTTCAATGAGATGTCATCAGCATCCTGGTAGAAGACGCCGTCAAAGTCCGCACCGTTTTCCTTGGTTAAGACCCCTTGGTCGTTGATCGGTGCAAAGATTGGCAAGTTATGTTCCAAACCGAAGTGGTAGTCATCATCACCATAACCTGGGGCCGTGTGGACCAGGCCAGTACCGGCATCGGCCGTTACGTAGTCCGCTGTTCCCACGAGGATATCGCGGTCCAGGTATGGGTGCTTGGTAACCATGCCATCCAGGTCGGTACCAGCTAAGTGCTTAACGACTTCGTAGTCTTGCCAACCGAGTTTTTCAGCCACCCCAGCGAGTAGTTCAGTGCCGATTACAAACTGCCGATCATCACCAGCGGGCTTAACAACGGAGTAGTCAAACTTCGCATTAACGGCAACCGCCTCTGAAGCCGGAACGGTCCATGGGGTCGTCGTCCACACAACCAGGTAGGTATTGTCATCCAATACGCCCTTGCCATCCTTAACCTGTTCGGCGAAGAAGGCTGTCTTGGCAACAACATCGTGGTATTCAACTTCGGCTTCTGCCAGTGCTGATTCAGATGACCATGACCAGTAAACGGGTTTCTTGGCCTGGTAGAGCAAGCCCTTCTTAGCAAATTCACCGAAGACCCGGACCTGAGCTGCTTCAAATTCCTTGTCCAGGGTCAGGTATGGGTGGTCCCATTCGCCACTTACCCCTAAGCGCTTGAAGTCGGTTCGCTGTTTATCAACCTGTTCCAGCGCGTACTTACGACAAAGGTCGCGGAATTCAGAGGTTGACATCTTCTTCCGGTCGTAGCCAGACTTAGTCAATTGGTGCTCGATCGGTAACCCGTGCGTATCCCAACCAGGGACGTACGGTGCCCGGTACCCACTCATCGACTTGTAACGAACGATGAAGTCCTTTGAAATCTTGTTCATCGCGTGGCCAATGTGGATGTTACCGTTGGCATATGGTGGCCCATCATGCAAAACAAATGTTGGCTTCCCCTCGTTTAATTTTTGCCGTAGTTGATAAACTTTATTTTCTTCCCAAAGCTGTTCACGTTGCGCTTCGGTGACCGGCAACTTCCCCCGCATTGGGAACTTTGTCCGGCCCAGGTTTAACGTATCCTTAACCCGCATGACAATTACTCCTTTCTCGTTACCATACTGAATTACCGAAATACAAAAGCGCTCCGCCCCCTTATAGGGACGAAGCGCTCGTGGTACCACCCATTTTCAAGGCCCAGTGGACCTCCTCATATCATTGAATAACGGTAATGGGCCGGCCACCCCTACTAACCTTCGGAAGTGACACTCCGAGATGATCAGGGACCACCAACACCGTCAGCCTCCCACCAGTCGCTGACTCGCTTGGGTGTTATCTGACAATCCCAATTCTCTTCAACATTTTATTTCGGTAATTCACTGTCTTATTGCTAGTCCTGTCCCTGGTCACTGTCGGGGAAGACAACTACCGTTTCACCTGAATCAACGGGTTGAGCCGGTGCCACATCACTTTGCGGTACCGAATCAGCGTTATCTTCGGCCGGTGCTGTTGGTTCAACAGCCGGCTGGTCAGCTACCCCCGTCGGATCGACGGTTGGGGCCGAACTAATTGTTGTTGATTCTACACTGGCTGATGAATCCTTGTCAAGGTTCTTTCCCAAGATCTTTTCAATTTCATTGTATTGGGCAAGATCATCGTCAGCCAGAAGCTTATCCCACTCATCACTCTTGACAACCTCGAGCTGTGATTCTAGCATTACTTGGAGGCGTTGACGGAAGATTCGGGTTTGCTTCTTCAAATCATTAGTTTCCGTCGTCAACTTGCGGGTCTCGGCCACACTTTGTTCAATCACCTGGTTAGACTTTTCATTAGCTTCGGAGACAATGTCCGTGGCCTGCTTTTGCGCTTCCCGTACCATGATGTCGGCTTCACGCTTAGCATTCCCCTTAACCTTATCAGCTGCTTCTTGGGCAACTAAAATCGACTTGTTCAAGGAATCCTTTAATTCACTAAAGTACTTTAGCTTCCCCTCATCGGCCTTAACGGTTTCTTTTAAAGCATGGTTTTCCTCCGTCAGTTCCTGGACGGTTTGGGAAACTTGTTCAATAAAGCGACGAACTTCATCCTGGTTAAAACCCCGCATCTTTGTTGAAAATTGTTGTTCATTGATATCCTTAACAGTTAACCCCATGATCATTCCTCCAATTTATGCATGAACCACCGACAATACAATTTTTTCCTTGTTTTTCCGTGTTAAACCATTATCCGCATCGACCCTAATTCGGCCCCCATGACGAACCGAGATGAGGTCGTGCTTAACCACTAGTTCATCCGGTCGGGTAATCGTTTCCCAGTTCAGCCGGACCAAGCCATGTTCAACCAACTGCTTAGCCCGGTTACGCGAATAGTTAAAGCCGGCGGCAACCACCGCGTCGAGGCGCAGTGAGGAAACCGTTGTGGCTAACTCTACCCAATCTTCTACTGGGTGCAATACCGCGGTTGAATCAACTGGCACCCACTTAATCTTTGCCCGACCAATGTGGTGGACATTCGCTCGTAAGTACTTAGCCATCGCCGTCGTGACGACCACCTGCCAGCGCCCATCAGCGCCGAGAATATCGCCAAAGGCACTACGTTCTAATCCTTCACCGATCAGCGTTCCCATGATTTGACGGTGGTGAAGTTCAATAAACTTCGTCGGATAATTAACCTCTAAGACCGCAAGCTCAAAATCCGCCGCCTGTGGTTGATAGTATGTTGGGTAAAACAAGAGTCGCTGCATTTCGGCTCCCGACCACCCCCCAGCACTGGCCAATTTAACATCCTCTTCACGGTTAACCATCGTCTGCGCAATGTAGCGCTGGCGGGGGTTCAAAAATGACGTTAATACAGGCCGGTACTGAGCGATCGCGGTGCTAATCCAATCCGCCACCTGGTCAATTAACGGTGCCTCGCTGGGTCGAAAGTGTTGTTTAATATTTTCTTCCATCTTAAATAAAGTGTCCCACGGCCGCCAAACCATTTTGGACCATGTATAGTACAAAAATCGCCACCACTGGTGAGAAGCTAATCCCCCCCAGTGGCGGGATAAAGTCAAACCAGTGCATATATGGTTCCACAAGGCGGTTAATAATTTCGCCTAGCCGTGTCCCCCGGGCATTCGGAAACCATGACAGCAAGCACCAGATCACGATTACCCAGATATAAGCATTAATTAGGGTGTTTAAAACCCCCAGTATGAAAGCGACCATGCCTTCCTCCTTAGTCGTTAAAGCGGTCAGCCTCTGTCTTCAAATTGCTCGACAGGTTGCCTGACACTTCGAAATTATTTGGTGCACAAAGGAAGATCTCCTTACCGATCCGCTTCATCTCACCATTAATAGCAAAAACGGTCCCGTTTAAAAAATCTACCATCCGTGCTGCAGCCTTACTATCCATCTGCGTAAAGTTAACCACAATTGCCCGGTCTGCTAATAGCTGCGCAGCAATCTGCTTAACGTCCGCATACATCCGCGGTTCATACAGCGAAATCTGACTAACCCGGTGGCTAGCGTGGCTCGCTTGTCCTTCACTGAAAGAAACCACCTTATTCGTACCATCGTTACGTGGTGCGGGCTGCTGGGCTTCATAGTAATCATCTTGTTCGGCTTCATCATCGCCAAACAAGCTTTTTAAGAAATTGGCTGCCATTTTGCATTCTCCTTTACATTTAGTTATTAAAAGGGGAGCGTAATCTAACCGTTGTTAAACCACTCCCCCCGATTGTTTGTTAGTTATTATTGACGACGGTTCTTAAAGAACGGTGGTGTCGACAGGTTCGTGTCATCACCATCATCTGAATTAGCGGTGTCGTCATTGAACACATTAAATTCAGGCTTGTCGACATTGGAGAACTGGTTATCCAGGTTCTCATTCGTGTCATTGTCTGTCATGTCAGCCGTGGGGTCATTCCAACCGTCAAACGGGTCGCTGGCACTACTCCGTGGTTCCCTTACTGGAGCTGGCGTTGGGTTGCTTTGCGGCGCCGCTTGTGCCGGACGGTTATTAACTGCGGAACGGCTTGGCTGGCTCTTCTTTGGCTTATCAATACCAGTTGCAATTACCGTTACCCGGACTTCGTCACCCATGTTCTTATCCAATGACATCCCGAACGAAATATCCACGTTGGTTCCGGCAGCCTGCTTAATGACATCAGAAGCTTCTTGGGCTTCATACATTGCCATGTCTTCACTACCCGTGATATCCATCAAGACGTGTTGGGCGCCATCAATTGATAGTTCTAACAGTGGCGAAGAAATTGCCTTCTTCGTTGCTTCCGTGGCCCGGTTTTCGCCCGTGGAAGAACCAACTCCCATCAATGCTGCCCCTTGGTTGGACATCAAAGTCTTAATATCAGCAAAGTCCAGGTTGATGTACCCAGGAGTAACAATTAAGTCAGAAATACCTTGGACACCTTGGCGCAAAACATTATCAGCTTCCTTGAAGGCTTCCATCATCGGTGTCTTCTTGTCAATCATTTCCAGCAAACGGTTGTTGGCAACAATGATCAGGGTATCCACGTTGGACTTTAGCTTATTCAAGCCTTCCACCGCGTACTTTCCCCGCCGTGGGCCTTCAAATGAGAATGGCCGGGTAACTACACCAACGGTCAGTGCGCCACTATCCTTAGCGAGCTTAGCAACTACTGGTGCGGCACCGGTCCCGGTACCACCGCCCATTCCGGCAGTAATAAAGACCATGTCAGCACCCTCTAATACCTTCTTAATGGCTTCTTCACTTTCTTGAGCCGCCTTTTCACCAACTTCTGGCTTAGAGCCCGCACCAAGTCCCTTTGTCAACTTAGGTCCTAATTGAATCTTGGTTGACGCTTGTGAATTATTCAGTGCCTGCCGGTCAGTGTTGGCAACAATGAAGTCGACCCCTTGAACCTTTTCCTTAATCATCCGGTTAACGGCGTTGCCACCACCGCCGCCGACACCGATTACCTTAATGCGTGCGCCACCAAATTCGTTATCCATTGTCTCGTTGTCCATAGAAATCTTTCCTCCGTCAAATTAATCAAAAAGGTTGTCAAACATACCCTTTAATCTGCTGCCAAATGAATGTTGCTTATCCTTTGTTGCGGACCGCTTCTTCCCCTTAGCGTTAGCGCGGTTCTTTGTTGAGCGAGTTGGCCGTTCCGGCTCATTTGACCACTGGTGGACAAGCTGTCGACCGCCGTCAGCCGGTGCCGGCTCTTCCTTCCTTGGGCTTTCTATTATATCAGGTTGTTGGATGGTTTGCTTTATTAACTTATCGACATCGGAGAGTTGACTCTCGTACATCGACAGTGACAAGCCATTGGCATAGCCGGGGTGACGAACCCCCATTTGTTCGGGAACGTACACCTTGATGTTACCAGCAAAGTACTGCTGGGCTAACTCCTTAACCCCCGGCATTGCCGCGCCACCACCAATAATGGTGACACCCCCTGGCAATTCTGGTGCATGAATACTCTGCAGCTTTTGGTGGATCCGTTCGAAGATCTGCCGCATCCGTGCTTCAATCACTTCTGCCAGATATTCTTCACTGAACTGGACTGGTTCGTTCTTACCAACCACGTTAACATTGATCTCCGCGTCGGTATCTGCCAGTGTGTGGTCAGCATAACCATGGTTGAGCTTTAACTTTTCGGCATTCTTCAACGAGGTATTAAGGACAGTTGAGATGTCCTTCGTAACGTACTGGCCACCTTCTGGGTCAACAAAGGTATACTTCAGCTGGTGGTCATGAACGATTGACGTCGTGGTTTGGCCACCACCAAGGTCGATTACTACTGTCCCAAAGTCTTGCTCACCATCATTGAGCAGGTTGAAGTCCGTCGCAATTGGGGCAATCACAAAGTCTTTAATCGTATACCCCGCCCGCTGGACGGCCTTTTTAGTATTGTGAATAATCGTCTTGGGGCCGGTATAAAGGGTTGCCTTCATCTCAAGACGAACACTAACCATTCCCCGGGGGTCCTTGATTCCTCCAAAGCCATCAACTGAAAACTCGGTTGGAACCAAATCCAAAACGGCCCGCTCCGGTGGAATATTTTGCGTTAGCGTCTCCTTGGCCACGTCAATCACGTCACGGTTGACAATCTCTCGTGACTGGCCCTGGGAAGCAATCGTGACCATTCCGTGAACCTTTTGCATTTGCAAATAATTGGCCGGTAGGCCCACGATCACTTTCTTAATGCTCAAATTGGATTTTTCCTCGGCCTTGGCAATTGCTTGTGAAATTGCGTGGGCAGTCTTGTCAATATCCACAATCACGCCATGATTAAGCCCGGTAGAGGGTGCAATCCCTACGCCAATGACCTTTAGCTGCCCCTTCACATTCTCGCAAACTAGTGCCTTAATCGAGGTGGTTCCAATATCTAATCCAACAAACACCTCTGAATTATCCATTTGAACGGCACCCTCCTAAAACTACTAATTATACTCAATTAAAAAATTTGTATTGTAATTATACCTAAGTTTGATTTTACCACATATTATCCATTACAAAAATGCCTAATTCGTAAAATCACTTGTCATGTGAATCATAACTATAAGAATAGGCCCCCACCTGCAAGTCTACGACCCCTGGCTTCTTCATGGTCGCCGCAATTGAAGGGTAATAGGCTAGCTTCTTACCAACCGTGTTTAGGTTAGCATAGACGGTGTTGCCATCCCGCATGAAGATGACCAGGCGATTAGGCGCCGTCTTAGTTGGCCGGTAACTAATCGTTGAGATCCCGTTGCGAACAACGGCCTTTAGTTGGCCAACCTGAACTGCCGTCTTCTTCAGCTGGGCCCCGTCCTTATTAAAGCCTTGGTACTCAATCCTGCTCTGGCTGCCCTTTGCGCGTTGCAGTTGCCCATTCGCCAGGATGTTGTAGTCACGCTGGCCAATTTCAACAGTACCGACGATGGGGTTCTCCGTCACCGTCATTTGTAATGACTGGGCACCGGTTAATCTGAGATGAATCTGCTTAACCTGGGGATTGCGCTGGTGGGCCGTCCGACTAATTGCTTGCCGGGTTGCCATTACCCCCCAGATGTAGCGGCCCAGGTGAACCTGGGTCGCGTCTTCGACCTGGGCCGGGCTAAGCTCACTATTACCGGTCACGGTAACCTCACGTACCTTGCTCAGTGGGGAAATCACGTACAGCATCAACAGTAAGACGCTGCCAAAAAGGAGGATCAGCTTCAAAACGCGCTCGCCATTAGTAAAGTAACGGTAAACTTTAATTCCGCGAACCTTATGGCCAATCCGTTCTGTCGACTTGGTGGAATTGTTGCTTGCTTCTCGGCGATGCTCCAGGGTGGTTAACCGTTGGGCATACCGTTCATGTTCCGGGATAAAACTACCCTTTTCCAAGTTGCCATCCTCCTTCCTGTTAGTTACTGGTGCTCATCAATTGCCGCATGTAATACCTTAATGAGGTGGTCCGCCGCATCCGGCTTCCCTAACTTCTTTGCTGCTGCTGCCATCTCAGCACGTAAGTCCGCATTTTGCATAATCTTGTCTGCTTGAACCAACAGTGAACGGGCATCTAGTCGATCCTCAGTAATCATTAACCCCGCATTCTTACGGACAAGAGCCTGGGCGTTTTTGACCTGGTGGTTGGCCGTCACGTACGGGCTAGGAATTAAAATTGTTGGCACCCCGAGTGCCGTTACTTCGGCAATCGTTGTCGCTCCCGCACGGGAAACCAAAGCTGCCACCTTCGGCATTTTGGCTGGCATGTCCTTAATATACGGTACAACCTTAACGTTGGCACCCAGTTTAACATCTTTTAACTGTTCCTTAACATGTTCATACCGCTTTTGACCGGTAGCAAAGAGAACCTGGTAGTCACGCTTGTTAAATTCCGGAATGGCATCAACTACGGTCTGGTTAATCTTCGGTGCTCCCTGACTACCCCCAAAAATCATGAGGGTCGGCACTTCATCTTTTAACCCATACTCGGTCCAGGAAAAATCACTATGAGTCTGGGCAGCAACCTGCTGCGCCCGCGGGTTGCCAACCATCGTTACCTTAGCGGCGGGAAACTGACTCCGCGCTGCTTCAAAGGCAATCGCAATTTGGTCAACGTAGCGGCTCAAGAACTTGTTGGTTACCCCAACAACACTATTTTGTTCGTGAATTACCGTCGGAACGTGGTGCTTTGCTGCGGCATACAGGACTGCACCGCTGACGTAGCCACCGGTACCCAGGACGACATCTGGTTTAAAATCCCGAATGATCTTCTTAGCATGGTGGACCGACTTCAAGAAGAGGTAAACCGTCTTGAAGTTATCCAGCGAAAGTGACCGTTTAAAGCCCTGCATCTGCATCGTTTCTAGCTTAATCCCCGCATCAGGTACAATTTTATTTTCTAATCCCCGGGTCGTCCCGACGTACAAAACTTCCGTATCTGGTTCAACCTGCTTTAACCGTTCAATTAGGGCAAGGGCGGGGTAAATATGACCCCCGGTCCCGCCACCAGAAACCAATAACCGCATTAATCTTTCTCCTTTTCACCTGTTAATTTCTCGACTGCTTCGATAAACCGGTCCCCGCGAACTTCAAAGCTCGGGAACTGGTCCCAGCTAGCATTGGCCGGTGACAGCAAGATAACGTCACCAGGCGCACTAATCTTCCACGCTTCAGGAACCGCCGTAATTGCATTTTCACTCTCGATGATGGTTGGAATTCCCGCTTGTTCAGCGGCATCCTTCATCTTATCCTTACACTGACCAAACACGATAATACCCTTCACGTGCTTTTTAAAGTATGGTACCAGTCGTTCGAAGGTGTAGCCACGGTCTAGTCCCCCAGCCAGTAAAATCACTGGTTGTTCAAAGCCTTGCAAGGCGACCTCGGTTGCTTCAATGTCGGTCGACTTGGAATCGTTATAAAAGCGCCGCCCCTGGTAATCAAGGACGTATTGAAGCCGGTGCCGAACCCCGCTAAAGGTCGTTAAGACACTGGTAATATCATCATTATCGACGCCCATCAGCTTAGCAGCCGCGATTGCTGCAAGTGCGTTTTCAACATTTTGGGGACCAATCAGACGGATATCCTTGGCCGCCATGATCTTCTCACCCCGCCAGTAAATATCACCGTTTTCCTCGTAGGCGCCAGCATGACTCTTATTTTGCCGCGAAAAGGGAACAATCGTCGCCTGGCTGCGCCGGGCAATTGCTTGCCATTCGTCGCGGTCCCAATTCACCACTAAGAAGTCATCCTTAGTTTGGTTGCGGGTGATATTAAGCTTAGCGTTAATGTAGTTTTCACGGGTCTTATGGTAGTCGAGGTGGTTTGAAAAAATATTGGTAATAATCGCCACGTGGGGGTGAATAGTCGGTGCGCCCAACAGTTGGAAGCTAGATAGTTCCGTCACCAGGGTGTCATCGGGGCCCAGCTGTTCAGCAACCTTACTAAAAGAAACCCCAATATTACCCGCATATTTAACATTATGGGTGGATGACTTGGCAAGCATCAGTTGGGTCAGCGTCGTGGTGGTCGTCTTACCATTACTCCCGGTAACGCTAACCAAGTGCCCTTCAAAAATCTCCCAGCCTAATTCAGCTTCGGTAATGATGGGGGTACCCTGCTTAACAAACCGTGCTACTAAGGGGTTATCATAGGGAATTCCCGGGTTCTTTACGACAATCGCAAACCCCTGGTCAGCTAGTTCCAAGGGATTGCTCCCGGTAATTACCTTGATGCCATCTTGCTCTAAGTCCGTGACCACCGTCGGATCTTGAGGTGCTTTCATATCATTTGCCGTGACGTGAGCCCCTAGTTTTACCAGGAGGTGGGCAGCGTTTAACCCACTAATCCCAAAGCCCATCACGAGGACCTTCTTGCCTTGATATTTCTTAATCTTCTTCATTATTCAATTCTTCCCTTCCACCATACTTAAGCAAAAATAATTGTCGTAACCGCAATCACTGCAGCAACCAAGCCAACCAGCCAGAAGACGATGTCAATTTTCCATTCACTCCAACCACACATTTCAAAGTGGTGGTGAATTGGGCTCATCTTAAAGATTCGCTTCCCGGTTAGCTTAAAGGAAGCCACCTGGAGCATCACACTGGCCGTTTCGCAAACGTAGACGATCCCGATTACCAGCAGTGACCACTCATGGTGTAAGAGCAGTGAAACCGCCGCCAGTGAGGCCCCAATTGCCAGTGACCCCATATCACCCATGAAGATCTTAGCGGGTTTATGGTTGAACGGGAAGAAGCCCGCCAGGGTCCCAATCATTGCCAAACAGAAGAGGGCAATTTCCGGGTAGCCCGGGTTATTGATCCCAACCAACGCAATAATGAAGTAGGCCAAAAAGGAAATGATCCCCAGACCACTAACCAGCCCATCAAGGCCATCGGTCAGGTTAACGGCGTTGGAAAAGCCCACCATCCAAAAGATAATAAAGAGGCCGTAAAGCCAACCTAATTGGCTGTTACCAAAGCCCATTTGAAAGCCTTCGTGCTGGTAAATGACCGTAAAAATCATGGCAACGATTACCTGACACAGGGCCTTTTGCCAGGCCTTAAAGCCCTCGTTTTGGTGGTGGAAGATCTTAATGCTGTCATCCCACATCCCGATTAGTCCAAAGGCAACGAGGGTGAACAGCAGTGCCCAGAGCGTGTTATCAATTAATCCCCGCCAAGCAGCAACCCATAAGATCGTTACCACCGCAGAGATAATGAAGAGTAAGCCCCCCATCGTGGGCGTCCCGGCCTTCTTGGCGTGCCATTTAGGCCCCTCCTTACGAATTTGTTGCCCCTCCTTTTTCGCCTGAAAATAGCGAATCAAAGATGGCATCAAGAGAAAGGTGATTAAGAAAGAACTAACAAGCGTTAGCACAATTGATAATGTGTTCATTATGATCCTCCCTAAATTATTGTTGGGTTTTGTAGGTGACAGTTAGTGTCTGATTCTTAGTTACTTTATCATTAGCTTTAATGCTTTGCTTACCGACGTAGCCACTCCCCCGCTCGTGTAGCTTAAGGTGGAGGATGGTGGCTAACTGTTGGACATCAGCAGCACTCCAACCACTAATATCTGGCATCCGGTAGGTACCACCGGCATCCAAAATGACCCGTTGGTTTTTGAGCAGCCGTGTTTGCGCCGTGATCGATTGGTGGCGAATTACCTTACCACTTCCTAAAACCACGCTTTGAATATTCAAGCTAGCGAGCTGCTTATTGGCATCATCGGTACTCTTACCGGTTAATGACGGCATTTTCACAATGCTAGTGGCACTGGACTTATGTCGGTCCAGTAGCATCTTCATTGTGGGGTTAAAGATTGACGCCATCTGCTTGGTCGCCGGCGTGCTAAGGTTCTTCGGTTGACGAAGCGTGATGTACATCACGTAGCGGGGGTGTTTGGCAGGCGCCATCCCAGCAAAGGAGTATAGGTAGTTAGTATCACCCTTGCTGTAACCACCGGCCCCACCAATCTGGGCGGTCCCGGTCTTACCAGCGACCCTATAGCCCTTAATCTGGAAGTCATGGCCTAGGCCCTTTTTATCGTAGACCACCCCTTGCATATACTTGCGAACCTGCTTGGCGGTTGTGGTCTTAATTGGACGGCTGACTTCTTGGGGTTGAACCTTTTTAACGGTCTTGCCGCTATCGCTAACGATTTTCTTGACGATGTAAGGCTGCATCATCTTACCATTATTAGCCACCGCACCAATTGCCCGGAGCATTTGCATCTGGTTAACCGTGATCCCCTGGCCAAAGGCGGTGTTGGCTTGTTCCAAAATCCCCTTGAACTGGGTAAAACCAGAAACCTCGTTATCCATTCCGACCACGTTGACCGGCTTCAAAAAGCCAAAGCGCCGGATATACTTCATCCAGGTCTTGGCTCCCATGTTCTGCTCGACATGGGCAAAACCGACGTTACTGGAAAGGTCAAAGGCATCCTTATAGGTGATTGCCCCCCACCCGGTGGTGGACCAGTCAACAATTTTTCCGCCCCCCATCGACCAGGTCCCGGATTGGAAGGTGGCATTGGGATCGAAGTGGCCAGACTCAACCGCTGCACTGAGCGCCAAGATCTTCATCGGTGACCCCGGTTCATAGGCGTCTTGGACAAACATATTTCGCCAGACCGGGGTCTTGGAATTAAGGGTGGGCCGTTGGGTGGCCGCAACAATTCGGCCAGTTTTGGCATCCATGACTACCGCGGTCACAGCGTTCGGTTGACCACTTTTATAAACCTTCGCTACCTTATTTTCCAGCATGTGCTGGGTCTTCGGATCAATGGTTGTATATACGTTATCACCGTTGACCGCCTGTTTTTTTACTTCCTTTGAGTTGGCGATCCGGTAACCATAGATATCACGCTTATCCTTGCGCATCCCATTGGTCCCCGTCAACTGCCGGTTAAAGTAGTTTTCCAGGCCGACTTGCCCCGTTAACGTGGTTTGCCCTGCTTGGTTAGTCTTCGGCGTTGCGAGTCCGATAATTTGAGAAGCAAATTCCCCCTCTGGATACTGGCGAGCAGGGGTCGCAACAAAGTCAATTCCCTGTAAGTGTTCTTGCTTAATCCGTTGCATGGTAGCCACCGAAAGATTGCTCCCGGCCGGACCAAATTCAACTTGAAATGGCTGGTTCTTAGTATTAAGCCGTTTCAAAATCTTCGCATAGGAAAGGTTCAGGTACTTGGCAAGTACCCGCGCCGTCTTTTTCTTATTCTGTACATACAATGGCTTTCCACTTGTTGAACGCTGGTTATGGTCAAGGATCGCGTAAACAGTGTACTTACTGGTATCGGTCGCGATCACCCCACCCTGGTTGTCATAGATATTGCCCCGCTTAGCTTGGATCGTTCGCCGCTGGGTATATATTCGTTCTGCTTGTGACTGGAGGTTGACGTGCTGGACGTCCCGGTTAATCGCAATATAAGCAAAACGAACGAAAAATAAGGAAAACAATCCAATCGTGATGAGGAATAACCATTTGCCAAAGTTCCCCCGATTACTATTATTTTTCTTATTTTTCGTTCGTTGTGACTCTTTGTTCATTATTTGTTGACGTTCCTTACATTTGAATTTTTGTCAGAGAGGCCATACTTCTTGGCAATATTTTTCAAGTTAGACTGACTAGTCAAATCAGCAATTTCCTGCTGGTCACTAGCGTTGCTATTCTTCACCTGGGTCACCTTGGCCTGAAGATCTTGGAGGTTTCGTTGACGCGTATTAATAGCGATTTTAGTCGAAAGTAAGGTAATAATCAACAGCAGGGTAATGGCACCACCGACAACCATTAACAGCCGTTCAAATCGTGACCAGCGCACCGGCCGGTTTACCGGTACCGACCGGATCACCTGTGTCGGTCGTTTTGCTTCTTCGTATTTCCTTGCTGCATTTGAAACCATTTTTAACACTATCCTTACTATTTAGTTTTTTCAATAATTCGTAACTTGGCACTGTGTGCACGGTGATTTTCCGCTAATTCCTGTTCACTCGGCAGGATCGGTTTCTTATTGATTAACTTAAAATCCGGCTCTAAGCCACTGGGGATAACCGGTAGCCCTTGGGGAATATCGGCGTTAAGCGATGTCTTTTCCCGAAACATCGTCTTTACCAACCGGTCTTCTAGCGACTGGAAGGTAATCACGCTGATCCGCCCCCCAACATTAAGCATTGCTAACGCTTGCTCCAGTGAATCCTCTAGTGCCCCCAGCTCATCATTGACCGCAATCCGAATTGCTTGAAAACTCTTCTTGGCAGGGTGTCCCCCATGGCGCCGGGCCGCTGCCGGAATTGCTTCTTTAATGATCTCCACCAGTTCAAAGGTCGTTTTAATCGGTTGGTGGGCACGTCGTTGCTCAATCTTACGGGCAATCTGCTTGGCAAACCGCTCTTCACCATAACGGTACAGAATCTTGACCAGCTTTTCATATGGCCACTCATTAACTACCGTCATCGCGGAAAGCGCCTGTTCCTGGTTCATCCGCATATCTAACGGGGCATCAAGCTTATAACTGAACCCCCGCTTAGCATCATCGAACTGGGGCGATGATACCCCAAGGTCATACAGTACCCCATCGACGTGGTCAACCCCCTGGACATTTAGGGCTGGTCGAAGGTTACGGAAGTTATCCTCCACGAGGGTCAACCGGCCCGCAACCAGAGCGGACTTAAGGTGTTCTCGGTTGTACTTAATCGCCGTTTCATCCTGGTCAAAGGAATAAAGGTGGCCCGTGGTCAGTTGACTTAAAATCTTACTCGAGTGGCCACCGCCCCCTAGCGTCCCATCAACATAGGTCCCGGTCGGCCGAACGTTCAGACCAGCGACCGCTTCGTTTAGTAAAACCGTTACGTGTTTAAAAGTAGCCATCGACGGCCCTCCCTTCAACTAAAAGTCAATCTGCAAATCTTCGGCGATGGTGTCAAAGTTATCCGCAGTATCAGCGGAGTAGCTTTGCCAGCGCTCAGCACTCCAGATTTCAAAGCGGTTAGAGACACCAATGATCACGCAATCTTTTTTTAACGCTGCATGCTGGCGTAAAACGGTGGGGACGTTCACCCGCCCCTGCTTATCAAGCTCACATTCAGTCGCTGCAGAGTATAAGAAACGCACAAAAGCCCGGGCATCGCGTTTGGTCAACGGAAGGGTCTTTAGTTTTTCTTCTAAGACCTGCCACTCCGTTTGCGGGTAGCCAAAAAGGCAGCCATCCAAACCACGCGTTATTACAAACGTCGTCCCGAGCTGTCCACGAAATTTTGCGGGGATAATTAACCGGCCTTTGGAGTCAATAACGTGATTATACTCACCCATTAGCACAGTTAATCCCCCCTTAACCACTTTATAGGACTAGTCTACCACATTCCCCCACTTCCCACCATTACATTTCCGATAAAAAAGACGATTATCAAGTTTCTTCTTGGCAATCGTCTTAAAAATGATTTTATAGTTTTTATTATCAAATCAATGGTAGGAAACCCGCAAAGATCGAGCAGGCAAAGGAAATAACCGCGAGATACATTGAACACCGCCAAAATGGTGGCCAGTAGCGCCGGTAAATAAACTCGTGGTTATGGGCAACCTGGACCACAATCAGGGCCAGGGCCAGGACCATCCAGACGATGATGGGGTAAGCACTCCAGTACCAGCCAAAGTTCCAAAAGGCAAGAATAAAGAACAGGGCGGTGGTCATTGACCACCATAGCTGCCGGCGTTTTCGCCCCCGAAAGAAGCGTCCAGTTAAGTACTTGACACCAATAAAAATAAGGATGAGTAATATCTGAAAAAGCACTCGTTGAAAATTAATCGCCACGGTTACCGTTTCCTCCCCGGTTGAATTTATACCCAGTTTACCATAAAGTTACTACCCTGTTTGAAATTGACTAGTAACTTGCGGTAAACTACAAAGAGTTACAACCTGAAAGGCAGGGATAATAATGCAGCATAAGAAAAAGACACGTTTTCAAAAGATCACCATGGTGGCGATCTGGCTGATGCTCATCGCCATGCTGGGCTCCTTAATTTTTGGTGCCGTCGCATCACTGGGTGCCTTTTAACCCACCGCCACCAAAATAGGACTGTGGCATGAAAATGCAACAGCGTCGTACACAAAGCGGGCGCTAGTGTCTGGATTCTCCAAACGCTAGCGCCCGCTTTGGGCTTTCTAAAGACTAGTTGCACGCTTCCAATTTATTTAGTTTGACCAGCTGACGACTGATCATCTGGCGCTTCTTTATAAACTTCCCGGGGCTTGGACCCGTTTGCCGGGCCAATGTAGCCACGCTGTTCCAAGTCATCAATGATTCGGGCCGCCCGGTTATAGCCGATTCGGAAACGGCGCTGAATTAAGGAAGTCGATGCCCGTTGCTCTGCAACCACAAACTTCAGGGCTGCGGGGAAAAGTTCGTCCTCTTCTTCCGCTTGCTCCTCGGTGGCCAGCTCTTGGTCGGTGACCACCATGTTTTCATCGTACTCCGCAGGCTGCTCCTTTTTAATAAAGTCAACCACCGCTTCCACATCTTGGTCAGAGATAAAGGCCCCCTGAACCCGGGTTGGTTTGTTTTGGTCAATCGGCTCAAACAGCATATCACCACGGCCGAGTAACTTTTCCGCACCATTGGTATCCAAGATAGTCCGTGAGTCGATCCCGCTTGAGACTGCAAAGGCGATCCGTGAAGGCACATTAGCCTTAATCAAACCGGTAATTACGTCCACTGACGGCCGCTGAGTCGCCAGGATCATGTGGATACCGGCTGCCCGCCCCATCTGGGCAATCCGGACAATCGCGTCTTCGACATCATTAGAGACGGTCATCATCAAATCAGCTAATTCGTCTACTACCACCAGGATCAACGGAAGGGTCGGCTGGTTGTCATGGTCGGGTTGACGATTATTATCCTGGACCAGCTTATTATAACCAGCCAGGTTGCGAACCCCAAACTTAGCGAAGAGCTCGTAACGTCGTTCCATCTCGCCGACCACCTTTCCCAGCGCCCGGGCCGCCTTCTTTGGCTCCGACACAACCGGGCTTAACAGGTGGGGGATCCCGTTGTACACGCTTAGTTCCACCTTCTTCGGGTCAATCAGCAATAACTTTACTTGGTGGGGCTTTGCCTTCAGCAAGATACTGGTAAGGATGACATTAATGGCCACCGATTTACCACTACCGGTCGCCCCCGCAATCAAGAGGTGAGGCATCTTCGTGAGGTCGGCCATCTCGACATCCCCCGTTACCGTCCGCCCTAACGGTACGTTTAAGGGGTGGTCATCACTTGGCGCCGATTCAAACATGTCCCGAAAGCCGACTGTCGCAACCTGCTTATTGGGAACCTCAATCCCAATTAACGACTTTCCTGGAATGGGCGCTTCGATTCGAATGTCCTTTGCGGCCAAGGCCAAGGCCAGGTCATCTGCCAGATGGGTAATCCGACTAACCTTGACCCCGACCGCTGGCCGTAGTTCATACTTGGTAACCGATGGCCCCAGGTTAACGTTTTCCACCGTCGCATCGACCCCAAACGACTGGAGGGTGGTCTGGAGGGTATGGGTATTTTTCTTAATATCTTTAATATCTGCCTGCTGGTCGGTCGCCTTAACCGGACTTAACAGGTCTAAGGGGGGAAGCTGATAATCCTTATCCTCTCGCGCGGTTACCCCGGTTAGTGGCAAGTCAGCAGCTGCCGATTCTTTAACCGACGGTGTTGCTGACTGCTTCTCTTGGTTAGTGCTAGCCACCGTAATCTTAGGCGCCGGCGGTGTTGTCTGTGGTGCTAGGGTCGGGGAAGTTGGTTCTTGACTAGCAGCTGGAGCTGGAGCTGGGGCTGGCTTCTTCTCCACCGGTAGCGGGGTACTGACGGCGGGCCGGTTAGCGTAGTTGTGAGCTGCTTGGCCAACCTGCTTAATTCCACCACCAAGCTTGCGTAAGCCATGACCACTAGCTACCAGAAAATCCCGCCACGGGAGTGAGAAGAAAATAATGATCCCAATTCCCATGAGCAGCCATGATAAGATTGCGGTCCCAACCTGCGAAATAAGAAGGTCACTGAAGTTATATAGGTAGGCACCAATCATCCCCCCACCAATGGGAACAGTGGTATCACCATTAAAGATTACCCGTCCGACATTGTTCCAGGTGGCGGCCACAAACTTGGCGTGGATATTTAACCGCCCCACCATTAAGACGTGCAACCACATCAATAACCCCAGGTCGGCCACTAAATACCCAACGACCCACCGCACCTTCAAGCGCGGGGCCCGGGCAAAGAAGGTAAAAGACAGGGAAAAGAAGAGGACAGTAATAATGGCCACCGGATAACTCACCCCAAAGAAGAGGCGGAAGAAGTTCGCAATTACCGTCCCTAACATTCCTAGCCCCGCCAGGCCAATCACCATTAAGAGGGTCACAATAATCCCCACTAGGTTGTTGACTAAGCGCGCCTCTTTCTTGCTACTCGTTTTCCGGCTGGTCCGCCGTGAAGAAGAGCGTCTTTTTCGCGCCATGCTAATCCTCCTTACTTTAACTTATCGAAGTGGTAAGTATGTACCCGGGCCAGGTTAGGGAAACTCTGCTGACGTAAGGCCTCGTAAATCACGATCGCGACACTATTAGAAAGGTTAAGAGCCCGGATATTATTATCGTTTTGGGGGATCCGGACCGCGTTTTGCGGGTACTTACGCATAAACTGTTCCGGTAACCCGGTCGTTTCCTTACCAAAAAGGAAGTAGTGGTCACCGTCACTGGTATAGTCCACATCGGTATAGTCGCGACTGGCAAACTTCGACACGATGTACAGCTTTGAGCGGTCGGGGACCGTTTCCATAAAGGAAGGCAGGTCATCATGGTAAGTAATTTTAACCTTATCCCAGTAATCCAGGCCCGCGCGTTTCATATGTTTGTCATCAGTTGAAAAACCCAGGGGCTTGATTAGGTGTAATTCCGTATTGGTTCCTGCACAGGTCCGGGCAATGTTACCGGTATTAGCAGGGAATAATGGTTCAAATAAGACAATATGATTAGTCATAGTAACGCTCCTCAGAAAATAAAAAAAGCAGGGTCTCGGTGTGGGCACGGCGAAACGCTGCTTTAGTGAAGTACTCCTTAGCAATTACTAACGAATCTGTTCGATATCAATTGCTAAACGATTTCTAAATAATAATCTAACACGATTCTGGTGATTGTGCAAACATTATTCGCCTTTTTTCGCGCGGAGCAGGCTAACATCAACCGTCACCGTCGTTAACGATGCCAGTTCATGCTTGCTAAGCTGCCGGGCGCCCTTCCCCCAGTGTAGTGGGGTCATCTCGACCAGTGCCTCCTGGAGGCCGGCCGGAATCGTAAACTGGTACTTTATCTGCTCAGTCGTTGCCGCAGGGTAATGACGGTTAAAGAGTTCCACCACACGGTGATTATCATAGTGCAACTTGGCCTGGTCATCCCTATATAGCAACTGCCGCAGCTCACCTAAGTAGCCGGCATTAGGAACCACCTTGAGTAATTCACCCTCTGGTGCTAAGACCCGGTTAAACTCTTGATAGTCTGACGGTGAAAATAGTTCCACCACCGCGTCAAAGCTCTCATTATTAAAAGGCAACTGCCGCAAGTCAGCAACACAAAAGAACGCCGTTAGGTCCAACTGGGTCGCCAACGTAATCCCGGGCTTGGAAATATCAAAACCAACCCGGGTATCCGCAAATCGTGACCGGGATTGGGCCAGTTGCAAAAGCGGGGTCCCCTCCCCGGTGCCGACATCAAGCAAGCAGATTGGCCGGGTTGGCAGACACTGGGCAATCCGCTGAACAAGCGGTTTAAACAAGCCGGCGGCCAGTAACTGCCGCCGGGCCAAAAACATCTCACGCCCATATTCCGTCGTTGCGGCCCCATTTAAAAAGTGTAGGTAACCATGCCGGTTAAAATCAATCCGGTGACCGTTTACGCAGACCAGACTGTTCCCCTGAACTGCAGCTGCCGGTGCCTGGCAAGTTGGGCACCGGAACAAGTCCAAGTGCCGCTGGACAAATTGGCGTTGTCGTTCGTTTTTTTTCATAAACAATTCTCCCCCAATTCTTTGATATTAGTTTAGCACAAGCTAGAATTAATCAACATGACTTGGTATGATAAACGTAAGCATTTCCAAAAGGAGGAATTCACTTTGAGTGAACAATTTTTAATCGGTACTTACACCAAGAAAGACAGTAAGGGTGCCTACCTGGTCACCCTAGACACTGATAAGGGTGAATTAAAAGACGTCAAGCTGGCTATTCCATCACAAAAGCCAGCCTACCTCCAAGTCGGCCCCCGTCAACGGGTCTACGCGGTCAAGCAAGCTGGTGACCAAGCCGGGGTGGCTTCCTATGACCTGAGCGGTGACCACGCCACCACGCTGAGCACATTTTTAGAGACGGGCCCGGCCCCAGCCTACGTTGGGCTTGACCAGCAACGGCACCTACTTTACAGTGCTAACTACCACACCGCAAACGTCGAAGTGTTTAAGATTGCCGCCGACGGTCAGTTAACCCGGACCGACGTCGTTACCCATCAGGGAGCAACGGGGCCAGAACCCGAGCAAGAAGCTCCGCACGTTCACTATGCCGACCTAACCCCTGACCAACGGTTGATCGTCTGTGACCTCGGTATGGACCTAATTGTCGTTTATGATGTTAGCGAAGACGGGAAGTTAACCGCCGTATCCCGGTTCCAGTTTGAACCCGGCTTTGGGACCCGCCACTTAGTCTTCCACCCCAACGGCCAGTATGTTTACGTACTGGGTGAGCTATCAAGCAAGCTTGCCGTGCTGAAGTACAACGCGGCGGACGCCAGCTTTGAACACCTGCAAACGATTAAGACCATTCCAGCCGACTGGACCGCCCACAATGGGGCCGCAGCTATCCGGATGTCGAAGGATGGGAAGTTTATTTACACCTCCAACCGGGGTGAAAACACCATCGCCGTTTTCGCGGTACAGCCAGACTTTACCGTTAAGCACATTCAGTCAATTTCAACCGCGGGCGACTTCCCCCGTGACTTCAACCTCAGCCAGGATGAGTCCTTCCTCGTGGCTTCCAATCAGAATACCGATAACCTAACCCTCTACCGGCGGGATGCCCAAAACGGTAAATTAACGCTCCTGCAAAAAGACGTTGCCTGTCCCGAACCGGTCTGTGTTCAACGTTTTAATTAGTCCAAAATAAGCGGTAATGATTATCGTTTCACTATATAAAGCGGGTACTAGCATCTTGGATTTTCCGGATGTTAGTACCCGCTTAGTGTTTTCTAAGGGTTCATTTTAGCTGCGCAACTGAGAAATATCCCCCATCGCTGCTTTAAAATCGGGTGGTAAAGGAGCCGTAACCGTAATCGTCTTTTGTTTAAATGGACTATAGAACTGCACCCAGTAGCAGTGCAGGGCCTGGCGGTTAATCACTGGGCTAGCCGTCGGTGACCCATACATCGCATCCCCAACTAGGGGGTGGTGAAGGTAACTAAAGTGGACCCGGATCTGGTGAGTCCGGCCAGTATGTAAACGAATCTTAACTAGGGACTGGTCCCCAGAAGCTGCGGTTAACCAATACTCGGTCACCGAGGGCTTGCCGCCCACGGCAACTTCCCGTTTCACAAAGGATGCCGGATCACGTTGAATCGGCGCATCGATGTAGCCGTGAGCAGTCGTTAGTTGTCCGCTAACTAGTGCATAGTAGTTCTTCTTAACCTGGTGCTTCTTCAACTGGCGGTCGATCACCGCATGGGCAAAACGGTGCTTGGGAAAGATCACCAGCCCGCTAGTGTCCTTGTCCAAGCGGGTTGCCACGTGGGTCACCTGGTTTTCATACCCCTGCTGGTGATAATAATACTTAACCCGGTTAACCAGGCTATCGGCAACCGCCACGTGATGTGCCGGCACGGTTGCCACGCCCGCCGGTTTGTTTAGCACCAGGAAGTCCCGATCCTCGTAGGCAATCTGAATCGGCGCTGGGCACTCATCAACCTGGTCATTGGCAAGCTCCGGTGGGAGCACTAGCGAGTACGAATCGCCTGGCTTGACGAGGTCGACGGCCCACTTGGGCTGGTCATTGATTAGCATCTGACCACCGTGGTAGATTGCCACCTTCATGAGCGAAGTCGTCACCCCACTCATCTTAAGTGCTGACCGCAGTTTCCGGGGCGTTTGGTGGTCATAGTGCCAGGTGAACTTCATTACTTGCCACCACCGATGAAAGAATCTTTGACCCGGTTCCAAAAATTCGTGTGCCGGTAACGGGCAAAGTAGATCCGCTTTTTAGCAACCTGGTAGGAGACCTCAAGCAGGTGACGCTGGTTCTTGGTGTTGTACAGGCGCAACTGCTCCCGGTCGACAGTCATAACGTGGTCATTAGTGTCACGCAAGCGGAGCATTAGCTTGGTATCGGCACCAAAGATAATCGGTGAACCCAGCGTCCGAAAGACCCGGTTGTTTAGGGAGGCCATTTCGGCTAGCTGAAAACCCACACTGTGCGGGTCCATGATGGCACCACCAACGGACTTGTTATACGCCGTTGAACCGGTGGGCGTCGAAATACACAGCCCATCACCCCGGAAGTTTTCAAAGAGCTGGTTATTAATGTAGACGTCGCACACCATTGTCCGGGTAATATTACGAATAGTTGACTCGTTTAACGCCACAAAGTTTTCGACCGTCCCGTCGGAAAAGACCGTCCGCATGTCTAGCAGCGGGTAAGAAACCGACTGCCCGCTATCTTGGACGAGGCTATCAACTAAGTCATCAATTTCGAAATTTCGCCAGTCGGTATAAAAACCCAGGTGACCGGTATGGATACCAACAAAGCGGATTTGGTCAAGCTTATCGATATAGTGGTGGAAGGCCGACAAGAGCGTTCCATCCCCACCGATCGTAATTACGACTTCCGGGTGGTGGCCATCGTATACCAAGCCCGCCCGCTCAATTTCCGCGCGGAGTAACTTGGTCACCCGTTGGGACTCACCAGTTTCATTATTGTAAATTGCAACTCTCATTTGCTACTCCTTTGATAAACCTTGTTCACCACCCGCCTGGTGCTGGATGGATTTTTTGTAGGAAAAGAGGTTTTGAGCCTCCTGGATCTCTTCGCGGATCTCAGACATTTCATTATCGAGCCTAAAGGCCGCTTCTGCCGCCCGCTGCAACCGGGCCGACAGCTCTTCGGGGAACTCCCCCTGGTACTTATAGTTTAACGAGTGTTCAATTGTTGCCCAAAAGTTCATTGCCAGTGTCCGGATCTGAATTTCAGCAAGGATCCGCTTTTCACCCGTGACCAACTGAACTGGGTATTCAATTACAATGTGGTAGGAACGGTAGCCACTGGGCTTAACGTTTGAAATATAGTCCCGTTCCTCAAGAATTGTCATGTCGCTCCGTTGCCGCAGTAAATCAACGACTTCATAGATATCTTCCACAAATTGGCACATAATCCGTAAACCCGCAATGTCTTGCATGTCCTGCTCAAGGCGGTCTGCTTGAACATGGCGGCGGACCATCTTTTCTTTGATACTATCGACCGGTTTGACCCGTCCTGTGACAAACTCAATTGGCGAGTGCTGTTCGGCATCTTGGTATTGTTTACGCATCCCCCGCAACTTTACTTTTAATTCATTAACGGCCTGTTGATATGGCAAGAGGAAGTGTTGCCAGTTTTCAATCATAACTTTAGCCTCCTGTTAAATCTCGCTCCTATTTTAGCATACTTTAACCAGTTCACAGCGTTTTTAGCCGGAAACAAATTGCTTTACAAAAAGGGGGCAATTTGTCACAATAACAGTTGTTAATGTTATCTATGATGATTGGAGGAGCAGTGATGCTCGAAATTCACTTATTTGTGAACCCGCTGGGGATGCGGTGCTTTCGCTGTGAAAATGACGTTTTACGGGTTGATCAAAACTTGAATGCAAAGATATCTTACCAATTTATCCCAATGTTTAACATGCAGACCATCGCGGATACCATTAAGCTTTACCACCTTAGTTCCTGCGACCTCAGGGTCCGAAAGGAAGTTGCTGACACCTTGTCCCAGGTAATCCTGGATTACAAGGCAGCGCTCTTTCAAGGTGGTCGACGGGGCCGTCAGTACTTGCTCCGCTTGCAAAATGCGATGGTCAAACAAGGATGGCACTACTCTGACCAGCTAGCCCACGAAATTGCTGAGCAAAGTGGCCTCGATTTAGAGATGTTTATGGAAGACCGGCACTCGGCAATTGCCAAAGAGGCCTTCAAGAAAGACCAGCAAATGGCTAATTCACTAGGGGTTACAACCACCGCCACAGCGGTTGTTTATGACTCTGCGGAGCCTCAATATGGCTACCTAATGCCCCACTTTGACTATGAGACATTAATTGAGTCCTACCGTAACCGGACCTTTAATCCGAACCAGTCAGGCAAGGCGTTTGCCGAACAGTACCATCCCCAAGGACTGCAAATTGTTAAAAGTAATTAGAGAAAAGCATACGATTCCCCACGTGATCAATGATTTTGACCATGTGGGGAATCGTATTTTTTAATACTGAAGTTTTTCTTTCTTAAACATCATCCCGACTAGCTGACCTAATAACTTAGTGAGACGGTTCACCGCCACCGTTGCCATCTGGTCATTAGCCGCAGTTAGGTCTGCCGGGGTTACCTGACCCTGCCGGTCGGTTACTAGTTGACAATGCCGGGTTATCGCCATGATATCTTCACTGCATTGTTCCGCCAGGGGCTGGCTTTGCCGGTAGTAGCGGTCACCAAGCGCCGTCACCGTGTGCACTAACCAGTACATGTTAGTCGGTGTGTATTGGGTACTCGTGTCCCGGTAGGCAGCCGGGGTATCGGTAACATTAGCATAAAACGGTACTAAAGCATTAAAGGTGTTGGGTCCAAAGGCCAGCCAGTGGACACCGGCAATCGCCTTGGCAACCCCATTGCGAATCTGGAGAACATGCAGTTCTAGGTTCCGGTTGAGGGCGATCGAACGAAATGGGGCCCGCTGACCAGTCTTTTGCTGGTAAGGGTCAAAGGTCGTGTCCTGGTAGTGAGAACTCATTACCTGCTTAACCACCTCAACCGTTAACTTATTCGTTGGCACACAGGCAAAGGGGAGGTCGTAATCGGTTGGTCGGCTACCACTGCGCCCCCCGCCCAGCCGGGACTGCACGTACCAAGCACGCGGGTTATTATATACTTGGTCCTGGTTGCTAGCACTGCCAAAGATCAGGCGGAAGTTATAACCCGTCCGCCCCGGGTTAAGGTGGTAGTCATCAATCAACTGCTTGAGGTCTGGCGAGCACATCGTGGTTGGTGAATTAAAGTCAAAGTCGGCAATGTTAAAACGGTTCGGCGCGATTACATAAGCGTCGTCAGGTACCCGGACCGCTGCCCAATGGTGCCCACCAATGGTCTCCATGTACCAGACCTCTTCATGGTCACCAAACGCGACGGCATTCGCCTCGTACGTACCATACTTGGCTAGTAGTCGTCCCAGTCGTTCAACCCCTTCACGGGCCGATGAAATGTATGGTAAGACCAGTGTCAAGAAGTCTTCTTCCCCGATCCCGTCAACCACATTATACGGGTCAACCGCCCGGATGCGGGCATTGGACGTAATCGTCTCAGTTGCTGACATCGCCACGTTCGCGGTGTTGATCCCACCAGCCGCAAAGATACCCGCACTATCATCCGCGTCGGGGGTCGCCGTATATGCGTACCGGGCCTTGGGCAAATCAGTTTTGAACCGGCTGCCCTTGCTCTCGTAATGATCAGGCTGGTCAGCGGGATGAACCAGCACAAACCGTTGTGGATCAAATTCATTACCGTAATCTTCTTCCCGGCAAACGATGGTTGAGCCATCAATTGTTGCCTGTCTTCCTGCTAATAACATTGTACACGTGTGTTCACTCATTTTATCCCCTCCTCTTTATAATTCTACCCTAAAGGCCGGTTGCGTCATAGGGCGGCGAGCTTTTCGGGTAAACTTTTATACCAATGGGGGTGCTTAAATAAGATAACTTGGCCATTGATGACCTTAATAATCCCGGCTGCCTGGAGCTCTTGGCTATACTTGGCAATGATTGGCTCCCATGGTGGCCGTGGCAAGCAGGGAAAGGCCAGCCAAGAAGGGTTCCCCACCCTGACTAGCCACTGGTACCAGCCATCAATTGACCAGGCCACAAATAATGGGAACGTTGCTAACATGGTCACTACCTTGATGCGCCAATAAATTAGTTCATCCATAAAAAGCGGCCATGACGGCATGGTATCGTGACAAACGAGCGGGCAGTAAGCTAGTGGCTGAGGCCCCAACTGACTAGCCACAAACTGGAGGAGGTGGGTGTACACAGGGGTGGGGACCCTCCGGTACAATAACTGGTTAACCTGCCGCCGGATCACTGCCTTACTTTCACCACTTTTCCGTGCAAACGAGCAACGGCACAGGTTTGACTGTGTTTCAACCTGTGCACTATCCGTATTCCAATATAACAGTGTTAATCGACCGGCAACATACTGGGTAAACTGCGCCTGCTTTTCTCGGGAAAGGCGGTGACGGTATGGTTGACCAAGTAACCAGTAAGGGACAATCCCCAGTCGTTGGTAGCCGGCGTTTCGTTCGCGCAGCCGCGTAACCGTAAGGGGACTGCATTGAAACTCTACGGCCGTCAACTGGCCATGACCATCTCTAAAAAGCAAGTCTGGACGCTGGTTAATTGCGGGAAGGTAAGCCTCTAATTGTGGCTGGTAACCGGCCGCACGCAGCCAGGTCCACAATTGACGTTTACCGGTTAAGTGCTCCCTAGTCTCCCCCTCACTGACGCAACAATTGGCACCAGGTAAATGGGCAAAGTGGGCAATCTTGTGCTTTCCCCGACGAAGTTGTACCGGGCCATGACAGGCTGGACACCAATAGTCACCGCCTGAGTCTGCACCTGCCGCCAGCAGCAATCCCCTTACTGACTCTGCAACTAACAAAAAAATCCCCCCTCTTAATTAATAAGACGGAAGATTTAATGGATATTCTTATTTGAAATAGTGACAAATTGTTTCGAGTGCGGTACCCGACATTATTTTTTTACCGTGCTCCGCTAGAAAATCAACGGACGTTGCGGTTGGGTTACCATACTCGTACGCCAAAGCGAGGGCATCCTTTGTTGAGCTACCCGTCGTCACCGGCTGACTAGTCCGTAAGGTTAAGTAGTAGCGCTTTTCATACTTATACAGCTCACTAGCCAGCTCGTGGTCTACCTGCAAGTGCGCATAGTCAACTAAGTCTTCGAATGATTCAAAGGCCACTGTATGCCACTTATTTACCTTATCAGCAGACCCATTAGCTGGTTGGGCAGTCGTCGGCTGACTAGTTGCCGACTTATTTACCACCGGCTGGTCATCACTGTCTGCGGGCTGGTGGGCTTTCAACAGGCTCTGCTTAATATAGTGGGCAATCTCCTCATTATTTTCGCTGTTAACCTGCTCATTCGTACTGTTCTTGCTAATAAACAGTTCCAGACCGTTTCCCGTTGGCATCACCTGAAAGGTAATTGAATCGTTGTCAGCAAACTGGTGGTCCGTGTCCACCTCACGTAAAACGCTATAAAAGAAGTCCTCGATCTGTTGATGGTCACCAAGGAGGTCTAAAATGGTAATTCCCCGGGCATCCAAGTCATCGTTACTAATCAGTACCCGGATAGTATTCTCATTAATTCTTTCCATTTCCACAAGGCCACACCTCCTTAAAGCAAATACTTAGTTCTATTTTAAGGGATTTCAAGTAAAAGTAAAGCAATTGTACCCACCCTACTAAAAAAGGGGCCGACAATGTCAACCCCGTGTTGCTTAAATTAAGTCTGCTTTACGTTGTGCCTCTGCCAATTCAAGCTCACGGACCTTCCGTGGCAAGAAGCGCCGAATCTCATCTTCGTTATAGCCAACCTGGAGACGTTTATCATCCATAATAATTGGCCGCCGAAGCAAACCCGGATTCTCACTAATCAGCTTAAATAATGCCTTCATTGGCAAAGTATTTAAATCAACATCTAAACTTTGATATGCTTTTGAACGTTTCGAAATGATATCTTCGGTCCCATCCTCAGTCATCCGTAAAATATTTTTAATTTCGTCAATTGACAGAGGATCGGAGAAAATATTGCGTTCTTCAAAGGGAATGTTGTGTTCTTGTAACCAAGCACGTGCTTTGCGGCAAGAGGTACAACTTGGAGACGTATAAAGAGTAACCATTAAGTAAGTGCCTCCTTTTCTCTCTATAACAATAGCTAACCATGGATACATGTATATTATACTATTTTCTATCTGGCGATAAAAGGGGTTGCGCAATTTTTCTTGACTTTTTGTAAGTGAAATTAACGGTGCTTAATAAAAAGTATGCCGCCCACCCCACAAAAGCGTATTATAATAGGTAACGATACTTATTATGAGGAGGAATTCACGTGTTAACTAAACTCAGCTTCACGTTTGGGTCACACCAAATCTTACAGGGAATCATTAATGATCACCCCGACCGTCAATTCAAACTTATGCAGGCTTCAACGCACAGTAATAAGTTGGCCCTTTTTGACCTGTCAAACAAAGAAACTATTTTTAAGACCCCGGTCGTTTTGACCGTCCTTGATGAAACAATGAATAGCGACTACAACGGACTTTTCTACTATCAATCCTTCCAAGTTAATGGTGATCGGCAACAGGTCCTTTACAACAGTCTCCAAAAGGTTGTTAATAATAAGCCGGGCAATATGAATGCCGGGCTGATGACCTCCGTTGCTAACAAGGCCGAAAGTACCACCCTGGTATTGCTTACCATTTGGCCAAGCTTTGAAGACTTAACTGCATGGAAAAACAGTGATTCCTTCCGTACCCTCACAAGCTTTACCACAATGGGGTCAGATAATTACTACTATGACGAAGTTTATCGTTCAACTTATTAACCTCTGTTATCGCAGTATAAAAGTTAATCAACAGGACTAGGTTACTAGTTCACCACGCCAAGTGGCCGTCAGTGTTCAGTTTTTTGACCACTGACGGCCACTTTTGGTGTTGTTATAAGCAGCAAAAAAGGCACCGCAACAGCGATACCTTTTAATAATTCAACGGTCCGTACGAGACTCGAACTCGTGATCTCATCCGTGACAGGGATGCGTCCTAAACCAACTAGACCAACGGACCAAATTGCGGGGGCTGGATTTGAACCAACGACCTCCGGGTTATGAGCCCGACGAGCTACCAGACTGCTCTACCCCGCGATAATAAAAGTGACCCGTGCGGGATTCGAACCCACGATACCAGCGTGAAAGGCTGGTGTCTTAACCACTTGACTAACGGGTCATAACGGAGAATGAGGGATTCGAACCCTCGCGCCGCTTTCGCGACCTACACCCTTAGCAGGGGCGCCTCTTCAGCCAACTTGAGTAATTCTCCAATGGGCCTAAATGGACTTGAACCATCGACCTCACGCTTA